>NZ_JASATP010000006.1:0-225508 GCF_038440375.1 Bacillus sp. OTU530 | reverse complement strand
GTCATTCGACGTAGTCGGAAATTTTAGGAATACAGTATAAGTGCAACTACGCCTCTGTCTTCGCTCAAGAGCGGGGCTTGCCAGTCGGCGAGTTTTCTTTATTCCTTCCTTTCTGCTATGCTTAGTTTACAGTAATTCTTATGAAGGGTGATCGTATGAACTATGATGTAATTGTAATCGGCGGCGGACCGTCTGGCTTAATGGCAGCAATTGGCGCGGCTGAGGAAGGGGGGAAGGTGCTCCTTCTTGATAAGGGGGACAAGCTCGGACGAAAGCTCGCCATTTCCGGCGGTGGTCGCTGTAATGTCACAAATCGTCTTCCTGTCGATGAAATTGTTAAGCATATTCCCGGCAATGGCCGGTTTTTGTATAGCGCATTTTCTATTTTTAATAATGAAGATATTATCTCATTTTTTGAAAAGCTTGGTGTGCATCTAAAGGAAGAGGATCATGGGCGGATGTTTCCTGTTTCCGATAAAGCGCAGTCTGTTGTAGATGCACTGCTGCGCAGGTTAAAGGAACTGCAGGTTGAGATTCGTATAAATACGCCTGTCCAAACTGTACAGTATGAAAATGGACAAACAGCAGCAGTTATACTGCAAACAGGCGAAGTAATCCCTGTGAAGCACGTTGTCATTGCCGTCGGCGGTAAATCAGTGCCTCATACAGGCTCTACTGGAGACGGCTATGCTTGGGCGGAAGCAGCGGGACACACGATTACGGAGCTGTTTCCGACAGAAGTGCCGATTACGTCCAGCGAACCGTTTATTCAAGATCGCAGTCTGCAAGGACTTTCCCTCCGAAATGTTGCTCTAAGCGTAGTAGATCCGAAAGGCAAACTTGTCAAAACACATGTGATGGATATGATTTTCACACATTTCGGTATTTCTGGTCCAGCGGCTCTCCGCTGCAGCCAATATGTAGTAAAAACCATGAAAAAATTTCAAACAAAGACAGTAATGATGCGGATTGATGCACTGCCGGAGGAAAAAGAAGAACCGTTATTCCAGCGCATTATCCAGCAAATTAAGAACGAACCGAAAAAGGGAATCAAAAATGTGTTAAAGGGCCACGTGCCTGAAAGATATCTTCTCTTTTTGCTTGAGAAAAACAATATTGATCCAGCACATGCTGCCGGACAGCTGTCAGCTGAAAGTATTCGCAGCGTTATAAAGGACTTGAAAGGTTTTTCGTTCACTGTAAATGGTACACAGTCCTTAGAAAAAGCCTTTGTTACAGGAGGAGGCGTGTCAGTCAAAGAAATTTCTCCAAAAGAAATGGCCTCTAAGCTGATGAATGGCTTATATTTTTGTGGGGAAATTCTTGATATTCACGGCTACACAGGAGGCTACAACATTACCGCAGCACTCGTAACAGGACGAATTGCAGGTACATCTGCAGCGCGGTATGCCAAATAAGAAAGGCGGGTCTTGGGGGCTAGACATCCCCCCGAAAAGTTATACTTTCTTATCTTGTAAAGAAAACTCGCCGATTGGCGAGCCCTGCCCTTGGGCGAAGACAGAGGCGTAGTTGCTCTTATACTTTGTTCCTAAAATTTCTCGCTACGTCGAATTTGCTTTGATCTGGAATTTTATATTTTCTTAAAATATGAAAAGAGAGCCTAACGGATTGTTAGGCTCTGTATACAATCATAGCAGAAAAACAGTAGATTTGATTCTCCTCATCATTATTGCAAACTGCAACCTGATATTTAATATCTACTACATTCTCCTCATCTATTTTCTTTAAAAATACATTCACTGATTCTTCTAAATCTTTTTCATGACCTTCGTCAAATATCTTCACCCGAATCATCTCAGCACCATCCTACACTGCTTTCTTCTGAATGATTTCTATCACGACGCGTCTGAATCAATCGATAAAATCTTCCGTTTTCGTATATATATCCTTCTTCTAAATCATATTTCTTGTCTGCATGTATATAAAACTTGCCAATTCTAAATTTATGAGAATATAACTCCAAATATTCTCCTTTAAATTTCGCTGTTACTTTTTCAGTAATATCAATCTTCAGTGTTTTCTCCACACCTTCCCCCTCCCTTCAAAAGAGAGTGATTTGCTTTATTTTATTATGCAACAAAAAAATTATGATACGGGACATGTAAATTTCTTAAAGAAAACTCGCCGCCTGACGCCCTGCTCTTGGACGAAGCCAGAGGCGTAGTTGCCCTTATACTGTATTTCGAAAATTTCCTACAATGAAAGAAAAACGAGGCCTGTCTTTAGAAACTAACAGCAATTGTGATACAATACTAGGGTTAGAATGCATGAGGGGGCTTTTTTGATGTCCGATTCGAAGTTTTTGCGCGGCACGCTTATTGTGACGCTTGGAACGTTTTTAGTAAAGTTTTTAGGTATGATTTATGTATTTCCGTTTCACGCTTTAGTACACACAAATGGCGGCGCCCTATATAATTATGGGTATGTCCCGTATACTATTTTTTTAAGCGTTGCAACGGCGGGTGTACCGCTTGCGGTTGCCAAATTCATCTCGAAATATAATGCACTTGGCGACTACGCAACAAGCAGGAGAATGTTTCGTTCTGGTATGAAGCTGATGATCGTGATGGGAATTCTTTCATTTGCTGTTCTCTACATAACGGCTCCGCTGTTTGCTAAGGCGTTTCTTGGCAATGGGAACCTGGAGAATACAGTGGAGGAAGTAACGCTAATTATTCGTCTTGTCAGCTTTGCACTTCTTGTTGTTCCTGCGGCCAGCTTGATTCGCGGATTTTTTCAAGGTCATCAGTCTATGGGACCGACGACTGTGTCGCAAATTATTGAACAAATTATCCGTATCGTAATCCTTCTTGGCGGCAGCTTTGTTGTAATTAAAATTTTGCACGGTACTGTCGCTACTGCCATTGGTGTGTCGACGTTCGCTGCCTTTATTTCAGCGCTTGGGGCACTTGGCGTATTGCTAGTGTATTGGAAGAAGCGAAAGCCGCACTTAGACCGATTGCTGGAATCTCAGACAGTGCAGCCGTCTAGCGTGAGCACAGGACAGCTTTTTAAGGAATTGTTTGCCTATGCACTTCCATATGTGGTGGTTGGTTTGACGATTCCATTATATCAGGCTGTGGATACTGTAACCTTTAACCGCATGATGCTGGCAATTGGTGAAGGGAAAATTGCTGAAGCGGCCTACAGTATTTTCACGATGTGGACGCACAAGCTCATTATGATTCCTGTTTCACTCGCAACTGCTTTTAGCTTAACGCTTGTCCCAACGATTACCAAATCGTTTACAGAGCGCAATGCTGCCTTGCTGCAAAAACAAATTTCGCAAACTTTTCAAATCAATGCGTTTGTCACGTTTCCTGCCGTGGTTGGTATCTCAGCGCTAGCGTATCCTATTTATAGTGCGTTTTATGGTGCGAGTGAGCTTGGCGGTCAGATTTTGATGTGGTATGCACCAGTGGCGATGCTGTTTGCTTTATTTTCTGTAACAGCTGCTATTTTGCAAGGAATCAATCAGCAGAGGCATGCTATTATCGCACTTGCGATTGGTATCTCGTTAAAGCTGATTGGGAATCTTGTATTGATTCGATATTTCGAAACTGTTGGTGCTGTTCTCAGTACGGGCATCGGCTTTTTGGTCTCCATTTTGTATACAAATGTACAGATTCGTAAGTATGCAAACTTTGATTTTACGCTCGTGTATAAACGGATATTCCAGATAGCTATTCTAAGTGGCGTAATGACAATTGTTGTAAAGCTTGTGCAATGGGGATTGTCACCGCTGTTTGGAAATTCCAAAAGTCAGCTTGCAGCTGCTGTTGTTGTTGCAGCGGGGGCAATCATTGGTGTAGCTGTCTATGGTTTCCTGGCGATTCGGACGGGCATGCTGCAGCGGATATTTGGGGACGAGCTTTTGGATAGACTAAAACAGAGATTTGGAAGAAGATTTAAGATAAAGGCAAAAGGGGCATAAGCTTTCTTTTTGCACTGTAAGAGTATAAACTTTCAGTTAGAAGTGAATCCGACATAGTCGGAAATGTTAAGAATACAGTATAAGGGCAACTACGCCTCTGTTTTCTTTAAACCAGCCTCTTTCTGTAAGATATTCCTCAACATAAAAAGGCAAAAATGCTTTTGATGCTGGGGAATATTTTACACTGTAGGAAAGTATAAATTTCCAACTAGAAGTGAATTCGACGTAGTCGGAAATTTTAGGAATACAGTATAAGGGCAACTACGCCTCTGGCTTCGCTCAAGAGCAGGGCTCGCCAATCGGCGAGTTTTCTTTGTTATAGGAGCAAAGCAGGCTAGATCCGTTTTTCATATTGATAAGCATAAAGAAGGTGACAGAATGAGAATTGATAAAATTTTATCTAATATGGGCTATGGCAGCCGTAAAGAAGTAAAAAAGCTGTTAAAGGATGGGGCGGTACAGGTAGACGGTGTACCGGTAAAGGATGCGAAGCAGCATGTTGATGTAAATGAGCAGGAGGTTACGGTACACGGTGAAGTTGTCGAATATAAAGAATTTGTTTACTTGCTGATGCATAAGCCGCCAGGTGTGATTTCAGCAACAGAGGATGATGTTCATGAGACCGTGATTGATTTGCTTGAGCACGGGGATTTGATTTTTGAACCATTTCCTGTTGGACGTTTGGATATTGATACGGAAGGCTTGTTGCTGCTCACAAATGATGGGCATTTATCGCACCAGCTCCTTTCTCCCAAAAAACATGTTCCGAAAAAGTATTATGCGCACGTGCACGGTCGGGTAACAGAGGAGGATATCGAGGCGTTTCGAAAAGGAGTTGTGCTTGATGATGGTTACGAAACAAAGCCAGCAGAACTCACGATTTTGCGGCGTGGGGAAACGTCGGAAATTGAACTTATCCTCACAGAAGGGAAGTTTCATCAAGTAAAGCGTATGTTTGAAGCAGTCGGAAAAAAGGTAACATATTTGAAGCGTACTGAGATGGGCCCGCTTACGCTTGGCGATTTAGAGCTTGGAGAATATCGTGAGCTGACGGATGAGGAAGTGCAGCAGCTAAAGGAATACCGCGTAGAGGTATAGCTTGTTCTGAAGACAGGAGTAGTCGAGGGCTAGGCAATGGTTGTCAAAAGATATATGTTCCTATCCTCACAAAGAAGGCCCCTTTCTATTTATTTTATAGAAAGGGGTATGTATATACCGCGTTATTTGCTAAGATGTTAATTTGACTCTCTTTCCTGTTGTTGTCCATTTCCCCCGAGTCGGGCTGTATACGAGCTCGTTGAACTCCAGCACGTTTAAGTCGCGCTGTACCGTTCTAGGGGTAATACCGAATTCATCCACAAGGTCTTGTGTGGTAACAGTACCTTTTTCATTAATGTACATGTAAATTGACTTAATCCTTGTTAGCATACGAGAAGTTGTGAGTTTCAAAAAACCACTCCTCTACGAATTTTTTATTGACCAACAGAGAAAGAGAACTATTTATTTCCATTGTACTCTATTTACTAAAATTCATGCTCTTACTAATGTAATTTTAACATGATTTTAACATGTCTATCGAAAATGGAAAAGGTATGTTGTGTAATGTTCACAGAATATTTTTTATGATTTTCCATACATATAAGCAAAAATTCTACAAAAAATGAGGAAATCCTTTATTTTCTTTGGGGAATATTGGACTGTAAATAATTTGATCTCTTTATATATTTCTACGGTATTTTGTTTGATTTCATAAAAGGAATATATTTAGTTAATAGTTTTAGATTAATGAAGAGGTGAGTAGGATGTCGAGTATCAATTGGTTAGAAGAGGTGCAAAAGCAGCAGCAGGGTTTAATTGACGATACACAGCAGTTTTTACGCGTGAAAAGTGTTCTTGACGAAACAACCAAGGGTGATGGTGCTCCCTTTGGAGAAGGTATCGCTCAGGCTCTTTCATTTATGCTTGAGAAGGGAAAGCAGGATGGTTTTGTAACAAAGGATTTGGATGGGTATGCAGGTCATATCGAAATGGGGCAAGGCGAGGAGTTAATCGGTGTATTATGTCATGTGGATGTAGTACCTGAGGGAGATGGATGGAAAAGTGATCCATACGCCGCTGACATTCGGAACGGTAATATTTATGCGCGTGGTGCAATTGACGATAAAGGTCCAACGATGGCTGCTTATTATGCGATGAAGATTGTGAAGGAGCTGGGACTTCCTTTGCGAAAGCGCATTCGAATGATTTTGGGTACAGATGAGGAAAGCCATTGGCGCTGCGTAGAGCATTATTTTCGTCATGAGGAAATGCCGACAATGGGATTTGCCCCGGATGCGGATTTTCCAATCATTAATGCGGAAAAAGGTATTTGCGATCTCTATCTAGCGCAGCAGCCCTCCCCTACTGATGGGGAAAATGTACTTTTATCGTTCCAATCAGGCAGACGACTGAATATGGTACCAGATTATGCGAAGGCAATAGTACAAACAAAACAAGCGCAGCAGCTTGCTGCTGTATATGAAGCGTGGCTGCAGTCTGCGGGATACAGAGGGAAAGCAAATATGAGCAGCGATGAGGTAGAGCTTGAGTTAACCGGGCGTTCCGCACATGGATCAACTCCAGAAAAAGGTGAGAATGCAGGTGTGCGTTTAGCAGGATTTTTAGCAGAACACGAATTGGATAAGCAAGGTGCTGCTTTCGTACGTTTTGTTTCCCGATCTTTTGGAAGTGATACTAGAGGTATACATTTAGGCATACAGTATAACGATGATATTACTGGTGACTTAACTGTTAACGTTGGTCTTCTTTCCTATAGAAAGGAGGAAGGAGGTACATGCGGTCTTAATATTCGCTATCCAGTTACGACAGATTTAAAGGATACCTTGCGAGTTTTACGTAACTCTGTAGGAGCTCAAGGCTTTGGAGTACGAGATATCTCTGATTCTAAACCGCATCATGTAGATAAAGAGCATGTGTTGGTGCGGACACTTCAGCGGGTATACGAAGAACAAACGGGAGAAAAGGCTGAGCTGTTGGCAATCGGTGGAGGGACGTATGCTCGCTCACTACAAGCAGGTGTAGCGTTTGGACCGCTATTTCCGGGAAAGGAAGAACTTGCGCATCAAAAAGATGAGTATATCGAGATTGAAGATTTGCTAAGGGCAACTGCTATTTATGCACAAGCGATTTATGAATTGGCGAAATAAAGAAAACTCGCTGACTGGCGAGCCGTTAGGCGAAGACAGAGGCGTAGTTGCCCTTATACTGTATTCCTAAAATTTCTCACTACGTCGAATTGTCTTCTAGCTAGAAATTTATGCTTTTTTTAAAGGATAAGCATACCGCTCTCCGGGAAGGGGAGCGGGCTTCTTTTTGCTTTATAGCGTGGGAAAGGGACATTTTTTAGGGATGTGTCCGCTTTTCTGATAAGGAGGAAGAAATATGAATATCTCTACACAGATGGAAAAGCGAAATGTCGGAAACGTATTTCGTTTATATTATTTTGTTGTTTTCTTTGGTCTAGGAGCATTGTTTCCGTTACTTGGGGTATACTTAAAGGAATATGTGCATTTATCGGGTGTACAAGTCGGAAATATTATGTCCATTGGTCCGGTGATTATGATTTTTGCTCAGCCACTCTGGGGAATGCTATGTGATTATACGCAAAGGCCCCGGCAAATTCTGCTTCTAACGCTGCTTGTGACTGCAGGGATGGCTTTTTTGTATTCCATGACCGTAGTATATCCACTACTGCTTCTCATTGCTGTTTTGCTTGCATTTGGACAAAGCGGTGTTATACCTGTTTCAGATAGCATTACGCTCAGTTACGTACAAAGGGTGGGCGGCAATTATGGAGCCATTCGCTTGTATGGAGCGCTTGGTTATGCAGCAGCCGTATTAATCTCAGGGAAAGCAACGGATTATTTCGGTGTTCATGTAATTTTCTACATATTTACTTTTGTTTGGATTATGGCAGCGTTATTAACAGGGCTTTTGCCAAAGCAGGGAACACCCCTTCGCGCCAATATTATAGAGGGTGCGAAAACGTTGCTGAAGAAGCGTGAGTTTGCTGTGTTTTTAGTGTGTACATTTCTAATTTTCGGCCCATCTCAAGCAAGCAATACATACCTTGGTTTGCTTATCTCAGAGCTAGGGGGGACGATGACCGGTATCGGTTTTGCATTTTTGTTGGCCGCTGGCAGTGAAGCTCCGTTTATGAGAATGGCAGCGTATTGGATTCAGAAGGCGGGCATGAATCGAATCCTTATTCTTGCTGCTTCAGTCTCCGCGCTGCGCTGGCTATTATACTTTTTTGAGCCTCCTTTAGCGATTATATATGCAACGACAATTTCGCAAGGGATATCGGTTGGTTTATTTATTCCAACTGCCTTACAGTATGTTCGGGATATGACTCCGCCTTCCATGCAATCCACAGCTGTATCATTATATGCCACAGCTGGCGGAGGGGTTGGGGCGTGGTTTTGTACGTTTATCGGCGGTTTCCTGCTAGACCGATTTGGAATCCAAAGCGTATACTTAGCTTACTTCATTTTAACAATGGGCGGTCTATTAGTATTTCTGCTAGAAGCGGCGCGAACAAAACAAATAGAGGAAGGGCTAGAAAGAAAGGAGAGTGCATGATGAAGTCACATTACTTTCTTGCTGTTTCGTTGCCGGAAACGGTGAAGGATGCTTTAGAGGCATGGAGGCAGCAGCACCAAAAGGAGCTTCCATTTCAGTCATGGGTGCACCATGACGATTATCATATTACACTCGTATTTTTAGGAGAGGTGTCATCCCTCTTGTTATCTCGTATACAGGAGGAGATGCAGCAGCTTTCTATCAATCGAAGATTTTCTATTACTGTACAAGGAATTGGAGCCTTCGGGTTAGCTGAACGTCCTCGGGTTTTATGGGCTGGGATTACGCATCCGCCTGAGCTGTTTGCTTTGCAAAAACAAGTGTACAATTTTTGTGAAGCTCTTGGCTTTTCACTTGAAACACGTCCGTATCGTCCCCATATTACACTAGCGAGAAGATGGCGCGGCGAATATCCATTAACAGACTTGCAGCAGCGAAAAAACCATGAGCTATCATTTTTGGTTGAGAAAATTACATTATACAAAAGTCATTTGCAACGGACGCCAAAGTATGAGGAGATTTTTAGTATCCTTCTGTCTGAATCTTGAAACCGTTTACTTAAAATGTGAATATACTGTTACAAATAAGAAAGTGGAACACGACTCGTTTTGTTCCAAGAGTACAATGACTTGCTTACAAAACATGCGGCTTTAGCGAAGCTGATTCATGGAAGCCTTCTGGGTGTTCCTCACCCCGGAGGGAAATTTTTTCTCTCTTTTTGTATTGGTATTGCATAGAAGTTGGCAGACTGAAGAAGTAATATAAATTTGGAGAACGAAGGGAAGGATGGTGAGCACGGTATGCTGAAGATTGAACGTCTATTTGAGGCGTATTTAGACGGTATGGACTATATTGTTGTATTACTGCCGCACTCGTACGGTGTTTCTAGCCAATTTCTCCTACGGAAGGGAAAGCAGGAATGGCAGCTTCAAGTAATACACGTACACAATCTTCCCGGCTTTACCAAGTATGAATGCAAAGCAAGCGAGTATATCGAGATTGGAACGCCTTACCTTGTAATTGATGATCGGGAAAATGAGACAGACTTGCAAATTGGCGCTGTTATTCGTACGAAGGAGTTTGATGAGGCGTATTATTATGACGGAGATGATCTAGGGGTTACCTATACAGCACAAGAAAGTATATTTAAGGTGTGGTCTCCTCCAGCTTCTTTGATGAAACTGCGTGTGTATCAAGAGGATGGGTACATTGATCATGATATGACTCGCAGAGAAAATGGGGTTTGGAGCTATAGACTTTCCGGGGACTGGGAGGGTGCGCGATATACTTTTGTCGTGTGTGTTAACCTTGTGTGGCGCGAGGTAACGGACCCATATGCAAAAGCAATCACAGCTAATGGAGAGCATGGAGTCGTTATAAATATGGAAAGAACAAGAGAGAAGCAAACAATAGGTTGCCCGTCCCTTGTTAATTTTACAGATGCTATTATTTATGAAGCACATATTCGAGACCTTACAGTTCATCCAGATAGCGGAGTCCTGCAAAAAGGAAGATATTTAGGCATGACTGAGACGCAAACGATGAGCACAAAAGGGACAACAACAGGTCTTTCCTATTTGAAGGAGCTTGGAATTACGCATTTAGAGCTGCTGCCGTTTAACCACTTTGGAGAAGTGGATGAGCAAAATCCTAAGGCAACATATAATTGGGGGTACAATCCTCTCCACTTTAATGCGCCAGAAGGAAGCTATGCAACAAATCCAGCTGATCCGTACAGCCGCGTCATTGAATTAAAACAAATGATTGAAGCTCTGCACGAAAGCGGTATTGGGGTTATTATGGACGTTGTATACAATCATGTATATATACGCGAGGAATCATCATTTGAGAAGCTTGTACCAGGATATTACTTCCGTCATGATGCAAATGGCATGCCCTCAAACGGAACAGGGGTGGGGAATGATATTGCATCTGAACGGCGTATGGTTCGTAAATTTATTTTGGATTCTGTGCAGTACTGGTTGCAGGAATACGGCGTAGACGGTTTTCGCTTTGACTTAATGGGAATTTTGGATTGGGGGACAATGAACGAAGTCCGCCGCGTTGTTGATGCCATTCGACCCGATGTTTTAATTCTTGGGGAAGGTTGGGACTTAAATACACCGCTTCCTGCTGATCAAAAGGCAACCTTGGGAAATGCCAAATATATGCCGCGAATTGCGCATTTTAATGATCGATTTCGGGATTACATCAAGGGGAGTACTTTTTCGATCTTTGACCAGGGCTATGCATTTGGTAATTGCAGTCATCTAGATGAGGTTAAGCGAGTAATTAGAGGAAGTGTCCCATTGCAGCCGCACGACACGGATTTGTTTGCTGAGCCTGAACAAACTGTTAATTATGTGGAATCACATGATAACCATACGATGTGGGATAAACTATCTCAAAGTAATGGAGAGGAGTCAGAAGCGCTGCGCAAGCACCGTCATCTGCTTGCAACTGCCATTACCCTTTTATCGCAAGGCATTCCATTTTTACACGCCGGTCAGGAGTTTTATCGCACAAAGCAAGGGATTGAAAACAGCTATAACTCTCCAGATCATATTAATCAGATTGATTGGAAACGAAAAGATCAAAATAGTGCGGCAGTTGAATATGTAAAAGGACTAATTCGTTTACGCAGGTCACACGGCGCATTTCGTTTTGCATCAACCAAGCTTATTCAAAAGCATTGTTCTTTCTTAGATGCTCCTGCACCTATTATCTTATATCACTTACATGATGTGGCTGCTTTTGGTCAGTGGAAAGAGATTCTCGTGTTATTTAATACGGGTGTGGATCCAAAGGTAGTGAAATTGCCGAGTACGGGAGAATGGCAGGTGCTTGTCAATGAGACCGAATCAGGTTCTCTTCCTATTACTAGTCATGAGGGAGAAGAATTTGCAGTTGCACCAGTTAGCGCCTATGTCTTGGCGAAAATGTAGTATCGCTACTTGACGATAAGAATGTAATACAGGTAGAATTGATGAAGGTAGCTATTTTGGTCATAATACCATAATAGCTCTCTCTTTTTTTATAGAGGAAAGAGCAGCTCGGGCGTCTCTTTATTTTGTATGCTTGCTTCATTTATGGACTGTAAAGCATCATAGAATGACAAGGGAATCTTTACTTAGGAGTAGAGCTGTCTGCTATATTTTTGAAATTGCAATCCTGTACGAGTACTGATCATCAATTATATTTTGTATCGTATACAGGGTGTGAAATAATAAACGTGATAGAGACAGCAAGGAAGAGATGGATCGGAAATTCACTACAACAAAAGGAATTGTTAGCGGGTAATGAACATGAAATGGTTGGAACAATGGTTAGGAGAAGATTGGAAGGTGACACCGGCCGGCGGAGCGACAGGTGATGCATATATTGCTCAGCAGGGGGAACGAAAGCTGTTTTTAAAGCGGAACTCGTCACCTTTTCTTGCCGTGCTTTCGGCTGAAGGCATTGTTCCAAAATTACTTTGGACAAAGAGAATGACAAATGGAGATGTAATATCCGCCCAAGCGTGGCTAAATGGGAGAAAGCTGGAGTCTGCAGAAATGAAGAACGAGAGTGTAGCGCTTTTGTTACAAAAAATTCACTCGTCTCAAGCATTGCTGCAAATGATTCAAAAGCTTGGAAAGAAGCCTTTTCTTGCTAACGATATTTTAAACGAGCTCCTCTCTATATTAGAGGAGAAGGTGAGCCAGAAGGGCGCTGTACAAAAAGGGCTTCAATATTTGCGTAGTTCGCTTGCGGAGGTTGCACATGAGGAGCTTGCTGTTTGTCATTGTGATGTCAACCATAACAACTGGATATTATCTGATGATGATAAGTTGTATTTAATTGATTGGGACGGAGCAGTTATTGCAGACCCTGCTTTAGACATTGGGATGCTGTTATACTGGTATGTACCGCAAAGTGAATGGAAATCATGGCTGAAGCATTATGACATTGAGATGACGAATTCACTTTTACGCCGTATGGAATGGTACGTTATTGCTCAGTCTATTATATCTCTGCAGTGGTATACAACAAAGGGGAAGCAGGAGGAAGCTTCCTATTGGCATGATTACTTAGAAAGCCTCCTAGCCTCCCGCTCCTTTTAGGATAGGCTATCTATTCCAGAAATCCATTGAGAAAGTTCATTCTGGTGATTCGAAATATGCTGATCTAAATCAGGAGAATATTTTCCTGATTGGCTATAATAATAGACGTCGTTCAGCATAGTTCTTGTATCGTCAGCTACATTGTCGTTTGTCATGAGTGACTTGATAATGCGTTCCATTTGTTCGCATTCGGCTATAGTTCCGCAGCAGTCACACTGATGATTTGTTAGAATGTCTTTTAATACAGTCATTTGATGCTCATGGTTGAGAGGCATATCAACACATCCTTTTGTAAAAGAATAAGAAAGTAGAACATTTGGGGCTTTGTCTAGCGGACTCGGTCTAGCCCCTTTTTGTAAAAGCATCTTCTCTATAAACAGAAAAAGTGTCTTTCTGTGGGAAGAACCGTTTACTGTGGGAGAAACTTCAGCTGTGTCTGCTTTGCTTGTTGTTCCTTTGTAGTTTCCGTGATTGCTGTTTGTTTTATACGAGAGAAAGACCGAGTGCGCGTGTACTTGGTTTTTTACACTGTAAGAAAGTATAAATTTCCAGCTAGAAGTGAATTCGACGTAGTCGAAAATTTTAGGAATACAGTATAAGTAGGGCTACGCCTCTGTCTTCGCCCAAAGGCAGGGCTCGCCAGTCGGCGAGTTTTCTTTATTTGTTGGATTAAGAAGGGAAGAATACTGATGCGTCTTAGACATAAACCATATGCAATGGAAATGATTGAAACTTATCCGCAATTTGTAATTGCCGATCCAGAGGCTTATAAAGGCAGCTGGGGAAAACTTTTTGGAAATGATAATCCGATTCACATCGAAGTTGGGACAGGGCGCGGTCGTTTTATTTATGAAATGGCAAAAGCACATCCCCATATTAATTATATCGGTATTGAGAAATTTTCAAGTGTGGTTGTTGATGCCTTACAAAAGCTGATTGATGAAGAAGTGCCGAATTTGAAACTGATTAATAAGGATGCGAAGGATTTAACTGTATTTTTCGCAAGTGAAGAAATTGATCGTGTCTATTTGAATTTTTCTGATCCATGGCCAAAGGCTCGACATGAAAAACGGCGTTTAACGTATAAATCGTTTTTGCGAAATTATGAGCAAGTGCTGGTAAAGGATGGAGAAATTCACTTTAAAACGGATAACCAAGGATTGTTTGAATATTCTCTTATGAGTCTTGCGGAGTATGGCATGCTGCTGCACTATATTAGTCTTGATCTGCATAACAGCGATTTTGAAGGTAATATTATGACGGAGTATGAAGAGAAATTCTCAAGTAAAGGAAATCGTATTTATCGCGTAGAAGCAAGATTTCGTAATGAACCTGTGCTATGAAGCACAGGTTTTTTGCTTTGTTGTGTAATAACTTCTTTTAGGTATGTTACAATTACTGGAAAAGGGGAGTGGTAACATGGATACAATGCAGATAGGAGAAATCAGTGTTACATGGCTTACAGGCGGGCGAAGCAACTTAGATGGCGGAGCGATGTTTGGGGTGGTGCCAAAGCCGCTTTGGTCACGCAAGTACGAATATAATGAACAAAATCAAATTCCGCTTCGCACAGATCCAATTTTGTTACAAACAAAAGACGGGAATATGTTGATTGACTCGGGAATTGGAAATGATAAAATGAGCGACAAAATGAAGCGGAATCAAGGGGTAACCGCAGAGTCTGCTGTTAGTGAATCCCTTTCAAAGCTTGGATTAACACCTCAGGATATTCATATTGTTCTCATGACACATTTGCACTTTGATCATGCCTCCGGTTTAACAAAGAAGGAAAATGGACAATTAACGTCAGTATTTCCGAATGCAAGGATTTATGTATCAGAGGTTGAATGGAACGAAATGCGCGGTCCGAATATTCGTTCACGAAATACATATTGGAGAGAGAACTGGGAACCAATTGTGCATCAGGTGCAAACATTTCAAAAGGATATTAGGATTACAGAGCAGGTACGTATGGTGCATACAGGAGGTCATAGTGATGGACATGCAATTGTGCTGGTGCAGGACAAGGGGGAAATATTACTGCATCTTGGGGACTTATTGCCAACGTATGCGCATCAAAATGTTCTTTGGGTTATGGCGTATGATGATTATCCAATGACATCCATTTCGCAGAAACAACAATGGATATCATACGGTGTAGAACAGAAAGCTTGGTTTACGTTTTATCACGATTATTATTACCGTGCGGTTAAGTGGGATAGAGAAGGAGTGCTAACGGAAAAGGTGGAAGCAGAGGGAAATAAAAAGTCCCTATAAGAAGGACTTTACTTCACTGTAAGAAAGTATACATTTCCACCTAGAGACGAATTCGACGTAGTCGGAAATTTTAAGAATACGGTATAAGTGCGACTACGTCTTCGTCTTCGCCCAAGGGCAGGGCTCGCCAGTTGGCAAGTTTTTTAGTCTTCAATTACTTCTAAAATTGTTCCTGTCTTGGCATCTACTAAAAATTCAAATCGTTCCTGCATACCGTCGATGAGAGCTGTAATGCCACCGCGATACACATCGTATGTTAAATTGTAGCGTTCTAACACCTCTGGTACCATGTGAATCCAAGAGCCTGTAATTTCACCTTTATCTTCAAATGATTTTTTTGCCATGTGCAATGCTTTTTCGGACGAAAGATGACTGCCTTGCTGCAATTTTACTGCTGCGAAATATCCGGCAGTTACACCTAAGCCCATACCGATGAGCAAGCTTTTCCAATTCATCGCTTCCACCTCTATTGAACAGAATGGTTTTTATTTCACTGTAGGAAAGTATACATTTCCGGCTAGAAGTCAATTCGACGTAGTCGGAAATTGTCGGAATACAGTGTAAGTGCAACTACGCCTCTGTCTTCGCCTAACGGCTTATCAGTCGGCGAGTATTCTTTATCAAGTATAATCGAAAATCCTCAAAAAAAGAAGAAACTAGCGACATTTGTAGAATTTCGCTACAATAAGAATCAGAGTATATAGGAAAAAGTATCCTATGGGAAAAGTGGAATCGTCTCGTTTTGCTTTCTTGCACTTTAAGAAGGTATAAATTTCCAGATAGAAGCGAGTTCAACGCAGCAAGGAATTTTAGAAATAAAGTGTAGTGCACCTACGCTACGCTTCTAATAGCTCGCTAATCGGCGAGTTTTCTTCACCCTAATCAAAAAGAGGAGGTCATTTGATGAATCAAGAAACGTTGAATCTATTTCGTACATTAACGGAGCTTCCCGGCGCATCGGGGTTTGAACACAGTGTTCGCCGCTTTATGAAGGAAGAGCTTAAGAAATATTCCGATGAAATCCTTCAGGATCGTCTGGGCAGTGTTTTCGGCGTGAAAAAGGGCGATGAAAATGGTCCTCGCGTGATGGTAGCCGGTCATATGGATGAAGTTGGCTTCATGGTGACGCAAATCACGAAAAATGGCATGCTTCGCTTTCAACCGCTCGGTGGTTGGTGGAGTCAGGTATTACTTGCGCAGCGTGTACAAATTATAACCGATGACAAGCCGATTATTGGCGTAATTGCCTCCATTCCGCCGCACATCTTAAGTGATGAGATGCGTGCTAAGCCAATGGATATAAAAAATATGCTCATCGACGTTGGAGCCGATGATCGTGAGCATGCGCTGGCTCTCGGGGTCAAGCCAGGACAGCAAATTGTGCCGATATGCCCGTTTACGCCAATGGCAAACGACAAGAAAATTCTTGCAAAAGCATGGGATAATCGTTATGGATGCGGCTTAGCGATCGAGCTTTTAAAAGAGGTACAGAATGATAAGTTGCCAAATGTGCTGTATTCTGGTGCGACTGTGCAGGAGGAGGTTGGTCTTCGCGGTGCGCAAACGGCGGCAAATATGATCCAGCCTGATATTTTCTTTGCCCTTGACGCAAGTCCGGCAAATGATGCAGCCGGTGATAAGAAGGAGTTTGGGCAGTTGGGGAAAGGAGCGCTTTTACGTATTTTTGATCGCTCCATGGTTACGCACAAAGGAATGGTTGAGTTTATTTTGGATACGGCGGAAACAAATCAGATTCCGTACCAATATTTTGTTTCGCAAGGTGGAACAGATGCGGGGCGCGTTCATACTAGCAATTCTGGTGTTCCGTCTGGTGTAATTGGTGTATGTGCTCGTTATATCCACACACATGCATCAATCATGCACGTAGATGACTACGCCGCAGCAAAGGAGCTGCTTGTAAAGCTTGTGAAAGCAACTGATCGTACAACACTTGAAACGATTCGGAGCAAGTAATAGAAGAGTAAGCATTACTGATGTTTTAAAAACGGAGGAACGATGGATGAAGGTAGCAGTAGGTTCTACAAATAAAACAAAAACGGGTGCGGTACGGAATGCGTTTCCAGAAGCAACACTTGTCTCCGTTCTTGCTTTGTCTGGTGTAGCTGATCAACCATTTTCTGATGAGGAGACATTACAGGGTGCTGTGAATCGGGCTAGAAATGCCTTAGAACAAACAGATGCTGATGTTGCAATCGGCCTAGAAGGCGGTGTGCTTGAAACAGGACGAGGTCTGTTTTTATGCAACTGGGGAGCGCTTGTGACTCGTCACGGGGAAATGTTTTATGCGGGAGGAGCACGTATACAATTACCTGATGAATTTTTGCATCCGCTTCTTTCTGGAAAAGAGCTAAGTGAAATTATGGATAATTATACGAAACGTCGAGATATTCGCAGCAGTGAGGGCGCAATTGGTATTTTT
Organism: Bacillus sp. OTU530; assembly: GCF_038440375.1. NCBI lineage: Bacteria > Bacillati > Bacillota > Bacilli > Caryophanales > Bacillaceae > Bacillus > Bacillus sp. OTU530. The sequence continues at coordinate 208,092 of NZ_JASATP010000006.1, read as the reverse complement.
ACGAATGGGTATATAGATCGGGAAGAGATGTTTACCCATGTAGCAAAACTGCTCGTTGGGCAATATATGTATTCAAAAGCATAACAGTTGCAAAAGGCCCGCTGGGACAAGTAAAGTAAACAGCAGAAGAAAGAAGGAGAGTGTACATATGAAAGTACTTGAAAGCGTGGAACAGTTCCAGACATTACAACAAGAACAGAACGTTGTATTTTTATTTTCAGCAGATTGGTGTCCGGATTGTGTATTCATTAAGCCATTTATGCCGGAGGTGGAAGAGGCATATAGTGATTTTACATTCGTTTTTGTTGATCGTGACAAGTTTATTGACCTTTGCCGCGAACTAGATGTATTTGGAATTCCGAGCTTTGTTGCTTATAGCAAGGGAGCAGAAATTGGAAGATTTGTGAATAAGGATCGAAAAACGCAAGAGCAAATTGAGGCATTTTTGGAAGGACTTCGCAAGCAATGAAAATAACAAGCAAGAAAGTGAAGGATGAGCTGATCAGGAGGCTGGAACGGCCAGAATGGCAGTTTCAATATGACAGGGAAAAAGAGACGCTACGGATCGAGGATAAGGAAACTAAAAAAGGTATTACAGTTTCCTTGCCAGGTATCGTTGCAAAATGGGAGCAAAAGCAAGAGAAGGCTGTAGAGGAAATCGTGTATTACGTAGAAGAAGCACTGCTCGCGATGCATAGAGAAGGGACACAGGCAGAGCGGATTTTACCTGTTATCCGCTCTACTTCCTTTCCTATGGAGCAAGAGGAAGGAAATCCGTTTGTTACAACAGAGCACACAGCAGAAACAAGGATTTATTATGCTCTTGATTCTGAAAAAACATATCGTCTCATCGATCAACGTCTCCTTCAAAATCTAGGTCTTGATGAACAGCAGGTAAGGGAGATGGCCCTGTTTCACCTTCGCTCCCTGCCGCGTAAGGTAAAGTCTGACGAAGTAGCGGGCAATGTATTTTACTTTTTTAATCAAAATGATGGTTATGATGCCAGCCGAGTGCTAGATGATTCCCTTTTAATAGATATGAAGGGGCAGATTGAAGGAGATATGGTCGTTGCGGTGCCGCATCAGGATGTGTTAATCGTTGCAGATCTTCGAAACGAGATTGGCTACGATATTATTGCGCAAATGACGATGAAATTTTTCTTTGAAGGTCGCGTTCCAATTACCGCTCTTTCTTTTATGTATGAAAATAAGGAACTAGAGCCAATTTTTATTTTAGGGAAAAAACGTCGGCAGAAGGATAATGAGAAAGAGTAAAAAGTCTGTGAATCCATTATGTTTTCTTAGGTAATTACTGCTTTTGCACTTAAGAAAGTATAAATTTCCAGGTAGAAGTGAATTCGACGTAGCCAGAAATTTTAGGAACAAGGTGTAAGTGTAACTACGCCGCTACTTTTGCCTAACGGCTTGCCAATTAGTAAGTTTTCTTTACCCTACAGCGACGATAAGGCAGTAGCATCTAATAAATGGATTCAAAAGCAAAAGCCGCTATCTAGGTGGTTTTTGCTTTTTTGTGCTTCTAAGAAGGCGTAAATTTCCAGGTAGAAATGAATTCGGTGTAGTTAGAAATTTTAGGAATGTAGTATGAGTGCAACTACGCCTCTGTCTTCGCCCAAGGGCTGGCTCGCCAATCGGCGAGTTTTCTTTACATATTATGTAGTGTTGCTAGGGGATTTTGTCTCCTATAATTTTTTTCCCCACATTCGCTATAATGCTGTTACAATAAAAGATGTTATTATTTTGCAGAAAGAGTGGTACTGCATGTTAGATTGGATGAAAAAACTGTTGAAGAAGGAAGAGAGTGTACCTGAAGCTCCTCAAACAGATCATTCGCCTGTTATAGACAAATATGAACCGTTACAAAAAGAAATAGAGGCTAGAGTGACTTATCAATACCCAAAGGGGAAATTTCGGTTTCCGCTAGATATTAATGAACCGCTTGAGAGACGTGAGCCTGTTCGAACTGATCAGGTAAAAAGGCAGCCTTCTATAGAACAGGATAGAAGCAGGCCTCGCCCTCGTTCATTGCAGTGGGAGCAGCCTGAACAAGCACGGCCTTCTGTGCCGCAGCATGTAACGGAACCTACATTGCAGCAGCCTGAGGAGCAGGTCGTTACTCGTCCACAATTGCCAGAGTCTAGCCGTGTTCCTTTTCGTCCGACTGAAGTCCCATCGCCTGTTTTTGGTTATACACGTCCAGGGCAGGTGGAAGAAAAGCGTCCGCCTGTTGAGGATGAGGATATCATACTGTCAAATGAAAGAAAATCAGTAGTGGATGCATGGCTTGAGAAAAATGGATACGTATCAGTTTTTGAGAAGACGGAAGCGATACACATCGAAAAGGCATACGGAGATACTGAAGAGCAAACACTCTTAAGTAAGGAGTATGTGGAAAAGGCTTATGAAAAGCCAGAGGTAGTGCAAGTTGTGCAGAACGAAGCACTAACAGAACTAAAAACAGTGGGGCTACCTGAGCTGGAGGATTTTGCATCAGAAGGAGAACAGCAGGAGCAAGGACCCTCTGAAGAGGCAGAGGCAGTAGAAACAAGTGAGCTATTGGAGGAAGAGGAAGCTAAAGAGCAGCAGGAGCAAAAATCTTCTGAAGAGACAGAAGTAGCGAGTGAGCTATTGGAGGAAGAGGAAGCTAAAGAGCAGCAGGAGCAAGAATCTTCTGAAGAGACAGAAGTAGCGAGTGAGCTATTGGAGGAAGAGGAAGCTAAAGAGCAGCAGGAGCAAGAACCTTCTGAAGAGGCAGAAGTAGCGAGTGAGCTATTGGAGGAAGAGGAAGCTAAAGAGCAGCAGGAGCAAGAATCTTCTGAAGAGGCAGAGGCAGTAGAAACAAGTGAGCTGCTGGAGGAAGAGGAAGCTAAAGAGCAGCAGGAGCAAGAATCTTCTGAAGAGGCAGAGGCAGTAGAAATAAGTGAGCTGCTGGAGGAAGAGGAAGCTAAAGAAGAGCAAGAGCAAGAACCTTCTGAAGAGGCAGAAGCAGTAGAAGCGAGCGAGCTACTAGAGGAAGAGGAAGCTAAAGAAGAGCAGCAGGGACAAGAGACTTCTAAGGTGGTAGAGGCAGCGGAAGAAAAGGGGCCTCTTGAAAACCCTCAGTCTGTAAAGGTCGAGGGGCGTGAGAGAAAGCGGTTTGTGCCGTATAACGTAATGATGCTTAAGCAGGACAGGCTTCGCTTGGAGCAAAAGCAGCAAGAAATGCCACTATATACGCTACCGCCTATACATTTATTGCATGTTCCATCGCGTTTAGAAGTGAATGATGACGAGTGGCTGCAGGAGCAAATGGAATTGCTCAATACAACATTCTTTAATTTTAATGTAGGTGCCAAGGTTGTGAATCTGACACAAGGACCTTCTGTTACGCGTTTTGAAGTACAGCCTGACCCAGGAGTCAAGGTTAATAAAATTACTAATTTATCCGATGATATTAAGCTGAATTTAGCTGCACGCGATATTCGTATTGAAGCGCCGATTCCGGGCAAGAATGCAGTTGGCATTGAGGTGCCGAATAAGGAAAGCAAGCCAGTGTTTTTGCGAGAAATTTTGCGTAGTCCTGAGTTTGCAAAAAGTGATTCGCCTCTAACGGTTGCGCTTGGTTTGGATATTTCCGGTGCACCGATTGTAACTGATATCCGCAAAATGCCGCATGGGTTGATTGCAGGCTCGACCGGATCCGGAAAGAGTGTGTGTATCAACGCAATTTTGACAAGTATCTTATATAAAGCTATGCCTCATGAGGTGAAGCTTATGTTGATTGACCCGAAAATGGTCGAGTTGGCACCGTATAATGAAGTGCCTCATCTTGTATCTCCAGTGATTACAGATGCAAAAGCAGCTACGGCTGCGTTGAAGTGGGCTGTAGAAGAAATGGACCGTCGATATGAGTCATTTGCACATGCAGGTGCCCGTGATTTAACAAGGTATAATGATCTTGTTGAGCAAAAGCAAGCGCCAGGACAGCAGCTGCCTTACATTGTCATCGTAATTGATGAGTTGGCAGATTTAATGATGGTAGCAGCTGCTGATGTAGAAGAAGCTATTTGTCGTATTGCGCAAAAGGCGCGTGCATGTGGAATTCATTTGCTTGTCGCGACGCAGCGCCCGTCTGTGGATGTAATTACTGGGCTCATTAAGTCAAATATACCGACACGTATTGCTTTTACTGTATCGTCTCAGGTTGACTCTCGGACCATTATCGATACTGCAGGGGCAGAAAAATTACTTGGACGCGGGGATATGTTATTTTTAGAAAATGGCACATCAAAAACGGTTCGTCTGCAGGGGGTATATGTATCAGATGAGGAAATTGAGCGTACCGTGCAGCATGTAAAACAGCAAATGAAGCCATGCTATATGTTTCAGCAGGATGATTTGCTGGCGAAGGCAGAGCAGCACGCAGCAGAGGATGAGCTATTTTATGATGCTTGTCAGTTTGTATTGGAGCAGGGCGGCGCATCTGCCTCATCTGTGCAACGCCGCTTCCGAATTGGTTATAATCGTGCTGCACGTCTTATTGAAGAAATGGAAGCACAAGGCATTATTTCGGAGGCTCGGGGAACAAAGCCGCGTGATGTTCTCATCACAGAGGGAGAGCTGGCTGCTATGCAGGATATGAATGGACAAGGATAAGGGCATTGACCTCCTCTTCCTGTTTATAAACACACGGAAGCTGGATTAGACGGGTTATACTAAAAGAACTGATGAGATGGATGGGTAGGGAATCAATCATGATGAAAGAAATAGAATGGAAGCTACAAGGCAAAATTAAGCGTCTTACAAATCAAACCTTTAAGTTTGATGAGCGCGTTGGAGAAGGCTGGTTTTCTGCGGTTTACTTTTTGAAGACTCGTGAGATTATTCAGCATACTCGTCCGGGAACAGTAGTAACTATGCAGTTTTTCCAGCGGGAGCATGCGGTTTTATGCGGTACGGATGAAGCGATTGCGTTATTGCAAACTTTTGCGGCGCATCCGGAGAAGCTGGAAGTCCATTCTTTAAAGGATGGCGATAAAATTAGTCCGTTTGAAACAGTACTAACCATTCGTGGACCTTATGAATACTTTGGATATTTAGAAGGTGTTATTGACGGTATTTTGGCTAGACGTACATCAGTGGCAACGAATGTGTACAACGTTGTGCAAGCAGCGCGCAGCGGCAGCAGAGAAAAGCCAATCATTTTTATGGGGGATCGTGACGACCATTTTACACAGCAGGCAGGAGATGGGTATGCAGCCTATATTGGGGGAACAAGTGCTCAGGCAACTCATGCGATGAACGAATGGTGGGGAAAAAGCGGTATGGGTACAATGCCTCATGCGCTTATTCAAATGTTTGGCGGAGATGTTGTTGAGGCGACAAAAGCCTACTATCAACAATTTCCAGAGGATGACTTAATCGTGCTGATTGATTATAATAACGATGTGATTACTGATGCGCTTCGCGTGGCGAGGGAATTTGGTCAAGACTTAAAAGGTGTACGCCTTGATACATCTCGTACAATGATTGACCAATATTTCATTCGGCATCCAGAGGTGCTCGGCACTTTCGACCCGCGTGGTGTGAACCCGCAGCTTGTTTTTGCGCTTCGTCAGGCGCTTGACGCAGAGGGCTATGAGCACGTGAAAATTGTAGTAACCGGCGGATTTGATGAGAAGAGAATCCGTGCATTTGAGTCACAGGATGTCCCGGTGGATATGTACGGGGTGGGAAGCAGCTTGCTTAAAATGAATATTGGCTTTACAGGGGACAATGTGGAGCTTAATGGAGAGCCGCAAGCAAAGGCTGGACGAAAATATCGTCCGAACCCGCGGTTAGAACGTGTTGAGTTATTAGAAAAACAAGAGGTATATGAATTCTAACACTGATTGTGCTTGTTATGATTTCAGATATGCTTGGGCGTGCTGCAGGGTACAGTTTTTTGTGCCTGCAGCACGCTCCTAGATTGTTAAGAAGCAGTTGTGTTTTTCTCGGCCGAACCGGTTGCAGCATTGTTTCTTGGTCCTATGCAGCTTGGGGAATTGTCTATAATGGCTACGTTATGTGTTTGTTTCGTGTTTCGAGATAACAATACAGGAAGAATTTTTATTGTCATTCCCAAAAACGAAAACACCATCATATACTGTCTTACAGATAGGCCGTTGTATTAGTTATAGATGTTGGAGGTTCTTTAAAATGACAGTTTATCACTTTGTAGGCATCAAAGGAACAGGTATGAGTGCGTTGGCGCAAATCCTGCATGATATGAACTATGCCGTTCAAGGATCTGATGTGGATAAGCATTTTTTCACCCAAACAGAGCTTGAAAAACGTGGAATCGCAATTTTGCCTTTTGATAAAAATAATATTCAAGAGGGGCAAGTGATTATTGCTGGTAATGCATTTCCAGATACGCATGAAGAAATTGAGCGTGCGAAGGAGCTGGATTTGCCGATTTATCGTTATCATCATTTCCTTGGTGATCTAATGAGCCGTTATACGAGCATTGCTGTTTCCGGTGCACATGGTAAAACATCTACGACCGGTCTGCTTTCCCATGTGATACAGGGCGCATATCCAACGTCGTATTTAATTGGTGACGGAACGGGAAAAGGCGTAGAAGACAGCAAATATTTTGTGTTTGAGGCATGTGAATATCGGAGACACTTTTTGTCTTATCACCCAGATTATGCAATAATGACGAACATCGACTTTGATCATCCGGATTATTTTGCGGACATTAACGATGTGTTCAGCGCGTTTCAAGAAATGGCGCTGCAAGTGAACAAAGGGATTATTGCCTGCGGTGACGATGAGCAGCTACAGCGAATGCAGGCCAAGGTACCTGTCATCTTCTACGGCTTTGACGAGCATAACGATTTTCAAGCGCGCAACATCCAAAAGGGAACAGATGGAACACGTTTTGATGTGTTTGTACGAAATACGCACTATGGAACATTTCAGATTACGGGATATGGCAACCATAGTGTTTTAAACGCACTGGCAGTTATTGCACTATGTCACTATGAAAATATATCTATAGATATTGTGAAGGAGCAGTTAACAACCTTTGGGGGCGTAAAGCGCCGTTTTAGCGAGAAGAAGTTTAGCACACAAATTATCATTGATGATTATGCCCATCACCCTACAGAGATAAATGCTACGATTGAAGCAGCGAGGCAAAAATATCCAACGCGCGAAATTGTTGCAGTATTCCAGCCGCATACATTTACGCGTACGAAAAAGTTTCTAGATGAATTTGCAGCAAGCTTGCAGAAAGCAGATCAAGTCTATTTATGTGACATTTTCGGTTCTGCACGAGAGGATCAAGGAGAACTTTCCATCCGTGACCTGCAGCAAAGGATTGATGGCTCTGAGCTTATTAGCGTCATGACAACAGATGTATTGAAAAAGCATCATGATGCCGTGCTGATCTTTATGGGTGCAGGAGATATTCAGAAGTTCCAAAAAGCCTACGAGAAGGCAGTCGAAGTGAAGTAGAAAAGAGGAGGCGGAAATTCCGCTTCCTCTTTTCTTTACACCCTGGGAAAGGATAAATTTCCAGCTAGAAGTGAATTCGACGTAGTTGGAAAATTTAGGAGTGCAGTGTAAGTGCAACTACGCCTCTGTCTTCATCTAGCGACTCGCCAATCAGCGAGTCTACTTTAAATTCTCAGGGTTTAATGCTTCTAGCTCAGCAATTACAAAACGGCCGTCTTTTCGAATGAGTACATCATCGAAGTATATTTCGCCGCCTCCGTATTCTGGACGCTGAATGCAAACTAAATCCCAGTGGATATTAGAGTTGTTTCCGTTATAGGCTTCGTCATATGCTTGGCCTGGTGTGAAGTGGAAGCTGCCGTCAATTTTTTCGTCAAATAAAATATCGCCCATTGGATGGAGAATGTAAGGATTAACACCAATAGCGAATTCCCCGATAAAACGAGCACCTTCATCTGTATCAAAAATGTCATTAATTCTTGAAGTATCATTTGCCATTGCTTCCACGATTTTACCATCTTTAAATGTAAGCTTTACGTTTTCAAATGTGTAACCGTTATAAGGAGACGGTGTGTTATATGTAATGGTTCCGTTTACGGAGTCTTTTACTGGAGCTGTAAACACCTCACCATCTGGAATGTTCATTTCGCCCGCACATTTAATGGCCGGGATGTCCTGAATGGAGAATGTTAAGTCAGTACCAGGGCCCGTAATTCGTACTTTGTTTGTACGATTCATCAGCTCAACGAGTCCGTCCATCGCTTCATTCATTTTGCCGTAGTCAAGGTTGCAGACATCAAAATAGAAGTCCTCAAATGCTTCAGTGCTCATTTTTGCAAGCTGTGCCATAGAAGCTGTCGGATAGCGAAGGACGACCCATTTTGTTTTCGGGACACGAATCTCACGGTGTACCTTTTGACCGACTGTTTGGTTGTAAATCTTCATCTTGTCACTTGGAACATCTGCCAGTTCATTAACATTGCTGCCGGAGCGAAGTCCGATGTAAGCATCCATGCTTTTCATGACTTCTGCTTCAAAGTCTGCAATTTGCGAAAAATGCTCTTCTGAGGCATCCATCATTAATGCACGGTTCACCTGGTTATCTTTTAAGGATACGAATGGATAGCCTCCTGCTGCGTATGCTTCCTTAATAAGTGCACTGACTAGCTCACGCTCAAGCCCGAAATTTTCAATTAAAACTTTTTCACCTTTTTTTAGTTTTACAGAATAATGAATGAGGTTGTTTGCTAACGTTTCAATACGTGGATCTTTCATATGTGTACCCCTCCTAAATTGAGATATCAAAACTATTGTAACCCACTTTTTCTCGTTTGTTTACTAAGATGCTAGCTATTTTCCAAAAAAATGAAATGTTTGTATCGTTTCGGGTCATCTTATGAGAAGATTAGAATAGCAACAAAAATCGTTGTATAATACTAACAATAGAGCCGAAGGGGTGAACGGTATGGAAATCATTTTATATGTAAGTGCGCTAATTGCAGCTATTGCATTTGCGGTGCTGGCGGCGTACCTTGGCAATACACTCGTGGCAATGCGCAAAACGCTGCTAAGTCTTGCGCGTACAACAGCTGCGCTGGAGAAGCAATTACAGGGTGTTACATATGAAACAGAGCAGCTGCTTCACAAAACAAATGCATTAGCTGAAGACATTCAGCAGAAATCCCAGTCACTGAATAAGGTAGTAAAGTCAGTAGAAGGCATTGGCACAACAATTGATTCTATTAACGGTAAGCTGGCTCAGGCGACGAACTCTGTTACCCATCAGGTAGAGCAAAATGCAGATAAGGTCGCACAGGTCATGCAGTGGAGTACGGCAGCGATTGAGGTATATGGCCGTCTTCGAAAACGAAAACTTGAAAAGGACGAGCAACGGGAGCGCAAACAGGAGAGGCCTCCGGTGCGGGTACGCGGTGAATAAATGAATAATTAGAGCAAGCGCATTACTTGAAAAATGATTTTTATGAAAAGATTTGTAAATTTTCAGAAAAATACATTGACGAGCTCTACATTTATAGTATTAAATGGAAAAAATGGAATTTCTGTGTGTGAAGTTGCAGCGTGATAGTGTAAGGGATGTATACAAGAGACTGCAGACAGTAATTTCCCTTTTTGCTAGGCTAGAACAGCTATTTATAATGTTTGGTATACCATTTCTGAAGGGGGTCTTTACCTTGTCATCAAAAGATTTGGAAACATTACGCTTGCAAGTGGATGAAATCAATTTAAAGATTTTACAGCTGTTAAATGATCGCGGCAAGGTTGTACAGGAAATTAATAAGCTAAGGGAAGTGCAAGGTGTAAAGCGGTTTGATCCTGTGCGTGAACGTAAAATGCTCGATATGATTTCAGAGAATAATAATGGACCATTTGAGACGTCTACACTGCAACATATTTTTAAGCAAGTTTTCCAAATGAGTCTTGAGCTGCAGGAAGATGACAATCGAAAGGCACTGCTTGTCTCTCGTAAGAAGAAACCGGAAGATACAATTGTTGAAATCAATGGTGAGAAGATCGGTGACGGTCAGGTTCATTTCATTATGGGACCATGCGCAGTGGAAAGCTATGAGCAGGTAAGGAGCGTTGGTCAGGCGCTGCAGAAGCAGGGATTAAAACTCATGCGAGGTGGTGCCTTCAAGCCTCGTACATCTCCGTATGATTTTCAAGGGCTAGGCGTGGAGGGCTTGAAGATCCTCCGCCAGGTCGGTGATGAATATGGTCTTGCTATCGTAAGCGAGATTTTAAATCCAAAGGACATTGAAATGGCACTGGATTATGTCGACGTGATTCAAATCGGCGCGCGCAATATGCAAAACTTTGATTTGTTGAGAGCTGCGGGTGATGTGAAGAAGCCGATCCTATTAAAACGCGGTCTTTCTGCTACGATTGAAGAGTTTATTTACGCAGCTGAGTACATTATCGCGCAGGGAAATGGTGAAATCATTCTTTGTGAGCGCGGCATTCGTACATATGAGCGTGCAACGCGAAATACGCTTGATATCTCCGCTGTACCAATTTTGAAACAGGAAACGCATTTACCTGTTGTAGTTGACGTTACACATTCGACGGGACGCAGGGACTTGCTGCTTCCAACAGCAAAGGCAGCAATCGCAATTGGCGCGGACGCTGTCATGGCAGAGGTGCATCCAGATCCAGCCGTGGCATTGTCCGATTCTGCTCAGCAAATGAATATCCCGCAATTCCATTCATTTATGGATGAACTAAAGGCATTTAAAAACATAAATGTGCAAACAAGGAAAGTATAAGTGACACCGTTTAGCAGCAACAGGCAGCTTATTTAATTGCGAAAGGCCAAGCACTAGCGTGGCTAGAACAATACTTTCTTATCTTCTTAAAAAGGGCCGGGGAGTGGTTGGATATGATTCAGCTGTTCCTCGGCTTTTTTGTATCCCATTAGAGATATATTCCAGATAGGGGTGAATTCGAGGTAGCAGAAATTTTCAAGAACAAAGTGTATGAGAATAAAATTTCAGCTGCTTGAAGTATTTACAGCTTCAGGAAGGCCAAAAATTTTCTTTTTGGTGAAATTGCACAAAAAAGAATGGATATTTTTGTTGTTTTTTATACTTTTTACGCAATATTTAAGAATTTTTTTTGTACATTTGAGGGAATATATTGTCTGAATAAGTATTTATATCGTATGATTAAAGATGTATGTATAATATTTTTAGTATGTTTAAATGCATCTCATTATGTAAACGGATAAAGAACAATTTTACATAGAGCAAGTTTATAAAAGGAGCGTATGACCTGATGAATGTTACAATATATGATGTGGCACGTGAAGCGAATGTATCCATGGCAACTGTTTCGCGTGTTGTAAATGGTAACCCTAATGTGAAACCTACAACAAGAAAAAAAGTACTTGAAGCGATTGATCGTCTTGGATACCGTCCAAATGCAGTAGCAAGAGGATTGGCGAGCAAGAGAACAACAACAGTCGGCGTAATTATTCCTGATATTTCTAATATTTTTTATGCTGAGCTGGCACGCGGTATTGAAGATATTGCAACGATGTATAAATACAATATTATTTTAAGTAACTCTGACCAAAACAAGGAAAAAGAGATGCACTTGTTAAATACGATGCTTGGAAAGCAAGTAGATGGCATTGTATTTATGGGTGAAAACATCACGAAGGAGCACGTAGAAGAGTTTGAAAAATCACCGGTACCTATCGTACTGGCTGCTTCTTTTGACGGAGAAAACATTACGCCATCCGTAAACATTGATTATGAGCAGGCAGCTTATGATGCAATTAAGCATCTTCTTGATAAAGGACATACTCGAATTGGCTTTGTTTCCGGTCCATATGCAGAAGCGGCCCTTAACCATAAAAAGCAGCTCGGGTACCAAAAGGCGCTTGCAGAGGCTGGTATTCCTTATGATGAAGCACTTGTAGCCGAAGGAGATTACACATATGACTCCGGAATGGAGGCATATGAGAAATTAGCGGAGCTTGAAAGCAAGCCAACAGCTGTATTTGTATCTTCAGATGAAATGGCACTTGGTGTTATTCATGCAGCACAGGACCAAGGTGTTCATATTCCTAGTGAATTAGAAGTAATTGGCTTTGATAATACACGTCTTGCAACAATGGTGCGTCCGCAATTAACAACTGTCGTACAGCCAATGTATGATATTGGTGCGGTTGCGATGCGTTTGCTCACTAAGTATATGAACAAGGAATCGGTAGAGGATCATAATGTAATCCTGCCACACCGTATCCAGTTCCGTAACTCTACAAAGGAATAGGGAAGAAAGCTCGCCGTTAGGCGGAGATAGAAGCGTGGCTACACTTTCTTAAGTAAAAAAGCGGATGTAAGTAAAACTGCATCCGCTTTTTTCTTACACTTTCAGAAAGTATAAATTTCTAGCTAGAAGACGATTCGACGTAGTGAGAAATTTTAGGAATCCAGTATCAGGGCAACTACGCACGCCTCTGTCTTCGCCCAAGGGCAGGGCTCGCTTTTCTTTAGCTACATAATCATATTTTTCAGGTTTGTTCGGAGCGGCTCGAGACATTTTGTTAAGGATAGATAGTTTTTTTCTTCAATCTCCTTTTTGCGTGGAATGGACTTGTAAATATTCTCTGGATCCTCCCAATGCAAGGGAAGCTGTACAGGCGCTTGCTGTTTCCATGCATCCACCCACTCAAGCGGCAAGAGTCCTGATGCAACATTGCGCATATGATTCATTTCAAGCCATATAAGCGACCATGCACGAGGTACAACACGCCAAATATCGTATCCACCTCCTCCTACCGCAATCCACCGCCCATTGCAGTATTCGTGAGCAATTTCGTGAGCGATTTTTGGAATTTCCTGATAGACATTGATAGTAGCGCAAAGGTGGGTAAGAGGGTCGTAGTAATGGGCGTCTACACCGTTTTGCGTGAGAATAACATCTGGCTCGAAGTAGGCCGCAATTTCCCGAATTAGCGTACGATATGTGTAAAGAAAAGATTCATCCTCTGTGAATGCATCTAAAGGGACATTGAAGGAATATCCATAGCCGGCACCTTGCCCGCGCTCATTGACATCTCCAGTTCCCGGAAACAAGTATCGGCCTGTTTCATGGATAGATACAGTGCACACATTTGGGTCATCATAAAATGATGCTTGCACACCATCCCCATGATGGGCATCTGTATCAATGTACATGACACGCAGTCCGTATTTTTTCTGTATATATTTGATGGCGATAGCGCTGTCATTGTAAATACAGAAACCGGAGGCTTTATTATGAAAGCCATGATGCAGTCCTCCGCCTAAATTTAAGGCGTGTTCTGCTTTTCCCTCTAATACATAATCGACCGCTGTTAACGTTCCTCCTACTAACAGTGCACTCGCTTCATGCATGCCTGCAAACATGGGCACATCATCGGTGCCAAGTCCATATTGCAGAGCTGTTTGTTTATCGAGTTTCCCTTCGCCAGCCTTTTTTATTGCCTCTATATAGTTTTGATCATGGATAAGAGCGATTTCTTCCTCAGTCGCAATACGTGGCACAACGATTTGCTCTTCACGAATGAATCCCCCTTTTTGCAGTAAATCATAGGAAAGTTTTACACGTAACTGATTAAATGGATGCTCAGGGCTAAATCGATAGGTCTGAAACGCATCGGAGTAAACAAAGACATTCTTCATGATGATGTTCCCGCCAAGTCGGACCATAGTACCTTACAGTCTTTTTTGTGTAAATACTCGCTGATTTTTAGGGGATGCATTGTTTCAGTTCTGCTTGTCGAGCGGAGCGTTGCAGATGTTGTATTCATAGTTTCTTCGACCATCATAGACTTTCCCCCTCTAGTACATAAAACGATTTTGAAAACGAATTCTGTCAAACATTTCAATAGATTGCTGGTTAACACGTTTTCCGATTCGTACCATTAAGCAATTAGCTGGATGTGAGCAAATTTCAGGATCATCCGTTGCCATCCAAATAAGCCCGCTAGCGTTCATCATTTTCTCCATTATCTTTCTATACTCCCACACATTTAAGCCTGTTCCTTTTAAATCCCAGTGCCAATAATATTCGGTTGTGATAATAACGTAGTCTTCCATGTAATCGTCCATCATGGAGACTTGGAGCATATTTTGACCGACATGACATCCGCGAAACTCCGGAATTACTTCGATGGCCCCCAATTCTACTAAATTGTCCATGTTTGACTCTGACCAGCGTTCAAGCGGGTCAGGATACAAATATGTGACATACCCTACAATCGTATGTTCATGCCGTGCGATAATAACACGTGCTTCCGGGAGGGTTGAAATTTCAATGATGGCTTGATGCTGCTGATGTGCGGGTCGAAAAGCCTTTAAATCCTCATGAAATTCACAATTTTCTAAAGTAAGAGCAGGGACTGGTCCTTCTATGATGAGGTTACCTTTTGAGGCCTGTAGCGTTTGTGAATGATACACCTTGTTGTGAATCAATTAATCTCACCACCTTTTTGGAGAGGAAGCAAACAATCTAACTGTATCTTCTTTTCATAGTAGCGTAAAACAACTTTGAAGTGAACTATAAATATCGTCAGAATTATGTAAAATATTCTGCAGTAATTTAGGATATTGTAAAAAAATATAAAATTTTGTAAGAAAAATACTGAAAGTTCGGAATAGTTTATATTATAATAAGCATTAGATTCCATAACGAAGGGGGATTTAACAATGAAGGTGGAAGCGCTTCCTGTAATGAAAGGTGATAGCAATCTACTTAGTTATGAAGACACGTATAACAGCTTTGACTGGGTAGAAGCAGAGAAGGATTTTTCTTGGTACGAAACGGGACAAGTAAATATGGCGTATGAAGCAATTGATAAACATGCTGCATCCCACCGAAAAAATAAGATTGCCCTTTACTATCAAGATGCAAATCGTAAGGAAAAATACACATTTAAGGAAATGATGGAGCAATCCAACAAGGCTGGGAACGTGTTAAAAACTTACGGTGAGATCGAAAAAGGTGACCGTGTTTTTATCTTTATGCCCCGCTCTCCGGAATTGTATTTTACAGTGCTCGGCGCGATGAAGCTCGGTGCAATTGTTGGACCGTTATTTGAAGCCTTTATGGAGGTAGCCGTGCGCGATCGTTTAGAGGACAGTGAAGCAAAGGTACTTGTTACAACACCAGAGCTTCTTTCACGCGTTCCGCTCAATGATCTTCCTGCGTTAAAAACAGTATTTGTGATAGGTGACAACATAGAAGAAGGCGGTAAAATTATCGCGTTCAACCCACTATTCGAACAGGCTTCTAAAAAGCTCGACATCACATGGCTCAGCCGTGAGGATGGTTTAATTCTTCATTATACATCTGGATCTACTGGAAAGCCAAAGGGTGTTCTGCACGTACAAAATGCAATGATTCAACATTATCAAACAGCAAAATGGGTTCTTGATTTAAAAGAAGATGATGTATACTGGTGTACTGCTGACCCAGGCTGGGTAACCGGAACATCCTACGGTATTTTTGGCCCTTGGCTAACAGGAACATCCAATGTTATTTTAGGCGGGCGTTTCAGCCCTGACACATGGTATGAAACGCTGCAGGAATACGGTGTAACCGTATGGTACAGCGCACCGACCGCATTCCGGATGTTAATGGGTGCCGGCGAGGATGTGATTAAAAAATATGATTTATCCTCTCTTCGTCATATTTTAAGTGTAGGTGAGCCTTTAAATCCCGAGGTTGTACGTTGGGGCGTTAAGGTATTTAATCTTCGGATTCATGATACGTGGTGGATGACAGAAACGGGTGCGCAACTAATTTGTAACTATCCGTGTATGGAAATCCGTCCAGGCTCCATGGGTAAGCCGATACCAGGTGTACAAGCTGCTATTGTTGATAATGAAGGCAAAGAGGTTCCGCCGTATACAATGGGGAATCTCGCAATTAAGAGCGGCTGGCCGTCTATGATGCGGTCTGTCTGGAACAACCCGGCGAAATATGAATCCTATTTCATGCCAGGCGATTGGTATGTATCGGGTGATTCTGCTTATATGGATAAAGATGGCTATTTTTGGTTTCAAGGTCGTATTGACGATGTGATTATGACAGCGGGAGAACGTGTAGGCCCGTTTGAAGTCGAAAGCAAGCTTGTTGAGCATCCGGCTGTTGCTGAAGCTGGTGTGATCGGTATCCCTGACCCAGTTCGCGGCGAAATTATTAAGGCGTTTATCGCGCTTCGCGCAGGCTACAAGCCTTCCGAGGAGCTCATTGAGGACATTCGTTTGTTCGTAAAGAAAGGCCTGGCTGCCCACGCGGCTCCACGTCAAATTGAATTCCGTGATAAGCTGCCGAAGACGCGCAGCGGTAAAATTATGCGCCGTGTCTTGAAGGCCTGGGAGTTAAATTTGCCAACAGGTGACCTCTCTACTTTAGAAGATTAATACTATTGTAAATAAACCAAGTCTGAGCGTCCTGTTCGGCTTGGTTTTTCTTGCACTTTAAGAAAGTATAAATTTCTAGCCGGGAGGCCATTTGACGCAGCAAGAAATTTTAGGAATACAATATAAGGGCAACTACGCCTCTGTCTTTGCCCAAGAACAGGGCTCGCCAATCGGCAAGTTTTCTTTATACTGTAGAAAGCTGTATTTGACATGATACCGCTATCAATGGTATAAAGATAGTAAATCATGAATATTTGCGCGTTGAAAGGATTTAGTAGCAATCATTTCCCTGTCACAGAGAGCTGATGGTCGGTGTGAATCAGCACATAAATGATTACGAATTACACCCTGGAGCATTCTTCTTCGATTGAATTATTACGCAAGAGGGGAAGGACGGCACGAGCCGTTATCAAAATGGAGCGGTGACAATATGTCACAACTAGGGTGGTACCGCGATTATATATTCAATCGTCCCTTCTTTTTAAGAAGGGGCGATTTTTTTTATACTTTAAAGAATTATAAATTTCCGGCTAAGAGGCTATGTAGTAGGAGTTTTTAAGGAGAAAGTATAAGCACAACTAGGCGATCGCCAAGTTTTCTTTATTTGAATGGAGGAGAGAAGACAATGGATATTTTACAGGACTTAGAGTTTCGAGGATTGATTAACCAACAGACAGATGCGGAAGGACTGCGTGAGTTATTAAACAAAGAAGTGGTAAAGCTGTATTGCGGTTTTGACCCGACAGCAGATAGTCTGCATATTGGTCATATGCTGCCTATTCTTATTTTACGCCGCTTTCAGCAGGCTGGACATCAGCCAATTGCGCTTGTCGGCGGCGGCACGGGTTTAATTGGTGACCCGAGTGGAAAGAAGGCAGAGCGTCAGCTTAATGAAAAAGAAACAGTAGCAATGTTCAGTCAGCGTATTAAGGAGCAGCTATCCCGTTTCTTAGATTTTGAAAAAGAAGAGAATCCAGCAACTGTTGCCAATAACTATGATTGGATTGGAAAGCTTGATGTTATTACGTTCCTGCGTGATATCGGAAAAAACTTTGGATTAAACTATATGCTTGCGAAGGAGTCTGTCTCTGCTCGTTTAGAAACAGGTATTTCCTTTACAGAGTTTAGCTACATGATTTTACAATCTTATGACTTTTTAAATTTATATCAAACACATGGCTGCAGACTGCAAGTTGGCGGCAGTGATCAATGGGGCAATATTACAGCCGGCATGGAATTAATTCGTAAATCAGAGGAAGATGCGAAGGTATTTGGTTTAACAGTGCCGCTTGTAACAAAATCAGACGGTACAAAATTCGGTAAAACTGAAGGCGGAGCGATTTGGCTTGATCCAGAAAAAACGACGCCATATGAATTTTACCAATTCTGGATTAATACGGATGACCGTGATGTTGTAAAATATTTAAAATACTTCACATTTCTGTCCCATGAAGAAATTAACGAGTTAGAAAAGCAAATGCAAGAAGCGCCAGAGCAACGTGCGGCACAAAAAGCATTAGGAGCAGAGATGACGAAGCTTGTGCACGGTGAAGCAGCATTAGAGCAAGCAATCAAAATTTCAGCGGCACTCTTCAGTGGCTCTGTAGCAGAACTTACAGCAGAGGAAATTCAGCAGGGCTTTAAGGATGTTCCATCTTATGAGCATACAGGGGAAGAGATTTCTTTAGTTGATTTGCTTGTTGCAAGTAAAATTGTTTCCTCCAAGCGCCAGGCACGTGAAGACGTATCGAACGGCGCTGTATCAGTAAATGGAGTGCGTGAACAGGATGTAAACCGTATTATTACGGCTGCAGACCGAATCGAAGGACAGTTTACAATCATTCGCCGTGGTAAAAAGAAATATTTCTTGATTAAGTACTAACAATAATAAAGGCGTAAGATTTTCTTACGCCTTTTATTTTATTTATTAGAGGGGGAGAGAGTAGAGTGGTAAACATACAGCATTGGTTTCAGAAGTACGTATTCAATCCAGATAAGCTCGTAGCATTTGGCGGAGCGATTGTGGAGATTATCTTTATTTTTGTTGCAGCCCGCATTTTCTTATATTTTGCCAACATGACTGTAGAGAAAATGTTTAAGATTCGTTTAAAAGGACCATTGCGTCAAAGTGAGCGGCGGGAAGCGACGCTTGTTAAGCTTTGCCAAAATATCCTTACTTATGCTACGTATTTTATTGCGATTATTACTGCAATCAAAGCTCTTGGCGTTGATATCACTGCATTGTTGGCAGGTGTTAGTATTGCTGGGCTTGCGATTGGCTTTGGTGCACAAAACTTAGTGAAGGACATTGTAACGGGTTTCTTAATTATTTTCGAGGATCAATTTTCTGTTGGAGATCAGGTTAAAATTAATGACGTGGGTGGAACAGTGGAAGAGGTTGGGCTACGCACGACAAAGCTGAAGGCGTTGGACGGTGAGATTTATTTCTTTCCAAATAGCGCAATTACAAAGGTTGCAAATTATACATTGGGCGGAAGGGAGCTAGAGAAGAATAGTGAAGCTTCAGCAACGCCGACAACTCCAACACCATCTCCCTCACAGTCTGCGGCAGTTCAGGCGCCTATTAAGCCTCTAGAATCATTAGAGAAGGGGGCAGAATCATCCCCAAAAGGGAGTGATGCGGTGGAAAAGCAAGGGGAACCGCAATGAAGGAAGGAGAATCTCTAGCTAAGCAAGGCGGGGGATCCTAATCTAGAACAAGCCGATGCAACTGCATCGGCTTGTTCTCAGATTATGAAGAAATATAAAGAAAGTCTTCCCTTACGAGTAGGAAGAGATTGAAACAATATAAAATAAGGTTTATTATTAACCTTATAAAATTTTACTAGACTAGGAGCTGCGAATATGAAAAATTTTGTCTTTCTCATTCTCCAACTTCTCGGCTTATGGCTCCTCAATGAAGCGGGTTATTGGATTGTAGAAACCCTTCAGCTTCCTCTTCCAGGGAATGTCATGGGAATGCTGCTTCTTTTTGCTTTGCTGGCAACTAAAACCATTCCGTTACGTTGGATTGAGCAGGCCTCCGGGCTATTGATTAAGCATCTTGCCTTTTTTTTCATCCCAATTGCGGTTGGCCTTATGAATTTCGGAGACCTTTTCTTGCAAAACGGTGTTGCCTTTATTACAGCTATAATAGGAAGCGCTGCCATTGGGATGCTTATTACAGGATTCACATCTCAAAAGCTGGCGTCAAAAAAGGGGGAGAGTGTTGGTGAACACCATCGTAACGCTATGTAGTATCACCCTTACTGTTGGAGCGTATCTTATTTCACGCCAAGCCGCAAGGAGATATCCATCTCCATTTACCACACCCGTTTTCTTCAGTACAACGATTATTATAACCATACTGCTTCTTAGTAATGTGACATATGCTGAATATGAGCCTGCTAAAGACATTATGACCTTTTTACTTGGTCCCGCGACAGTTGCTTTAGCGGTTCCTCTTTATAAAAACAAAAATATAATTTTGAAAAACCTGGCTCCTGCCGGGATAGGACTAGTTGTTGGATCTTTTGCCACAATACTATCGGCTGTGTTGATAGCCAAACTGTTCCATTTATCCAAAACAATCCTTGCCTCCATTAGTGTAAAATCTGTAACTGTTCCAGTTGCAATCGAAGCAGCAAAAATTATTGGCGGTGATCCTGCTTTAACGGCTGCATTTGTTGTTGGTACAGGAATTTCAGGCACAATGATTGGACCATGGCTCATGAACAAGACGGGAATTTCCCATCCATTATCAAGAGGTCTGTCTTTAGGGACGATTTCACATGGACAAGGTACAGCCGGTGCAGCGACTGAAGGAGAGTTGCAAGGAGCAATAGCGGGCGTTGCGATGGGGATTGCTGCCATTTTCACCTCTATTGTTGCACCGCTTCTTGTTCCATTTCTATACTAAATGTAGATAAGGGTATTTAATTTCCGTTGCTGATTTGTTGTTAAGGCTAAACATAAAGCCAAAATAAAAATACCGACACGCAGGTGTCGGTATTTTTATTATTAACGAGAGTAGAACTCTACGATTAATGCTTCGTTGATTTCAGCTGGTAATTCAGAACGCTCTGGTAAGCGAGTGAATGTAGCTTCTAACTTATCAGCATCGAAAGTTAGGTATTCAGGAACGAAGTTGTTTACTTCTAGAGCTTCCTTAACAACAGTTAGGTTAAGAGATTTTTCACGTACGCCGATTGTTTGGCCAGTCTTTACGCGGAAAGACGGGATGTCTACGCGAGCGCCGTCAACAGTAATGTGACCATGGTTTACTAATTGGCGAGCTGCACGACGAGTGCGAGCAAGACCCATACGGTAAACTAGGTTGTCTAAACGGGATTCAAGAAGAATCATGAAGTTTTCACCGTGTTTACCGGACTGTTTGCCAGCGATATCAAATGTGCGGCGGAATTGACGCTCATTTACGCCGTACATATGGCGAAGTTTTTGCTTCTCTTGTAATTGTAAACCGTATTCAGACAATTTTTTACGTTGACCTGGGCCGTGTGGACCTGGTGCGTAAGGGCGTTTTTCTAATTCTTTACCTGTGCCGCTTAGAGAGATTCCAAGACGACGAGAAAGTTTCCAAGATGGACCTGTATAACGAGCCATAAATAGCTCCTCCTTCAATGTTTTTATTTTACGTAAAATAAAAACAGACGTGAGACTTCCGTTTATGCGCATTTTATTTTCATGTACCATCGCTCCAGCAGCAGGGAGTTACACGATACACCTCCTCGGAGGAATAAAATACAAACATAAATATATTCTCAAAGGCTGCCTTTTTATTTTACACAAACGCTATTATATCCTTTTCTGTAAATAGAGTCAAGGCAGTTTCCTTGCACTGTAAGAAAGTATAAATTTCCAGCTAGAAGTGAATTCGACGCAGCAGGAGATTTTTAGGAGAAATAAGCGTGTGTTTATAGGTGCTATAACTGTTGTTACAGACCCTTTACTAAAGACTGTGCGAATTTCTCTAAATATGTTTGATCGAGCTCGTCAAAACGACTTTTGCTAGGGCTGTCGATATCAAGTACACCAATTACTTCACCGTTTTTGATTAACGGCACGACGATTTCGGAATTCGAAGCTGCGTCGCACGCGATATGACCAGGAAATTGATGTACATCCGCCACGAGCTGCGTTGTTTTCGTTGCCGCAGCTGTTCCACAGACCCCTCTGCCAAATGGAATACGTACGCAAGCAGGAAGGCCTTGGAAGGGTCCGAGCACAAGCTCATTACCCTCTGTTACATAAAAGCCCACCCAGTTAATATCTTGAAGAAATTGATGCAAGAGAGCGGAAGCGTTGGCCATGTTAGCTACTGCGTTCGTCTCTCCTGCAATTAATGCTTCTAATTGTCGAATCAATGTGTCGTAATTTTTTTCTCGTGATCCGCTGTATGTCTCTGTATGAAACATCAAAATGTCTCCCTTCGTCACGGAATGTGTAGAGTCTTGGCAAAAAGCGTGTATTTCGCTTTAACTTTGTCGATAGAAAGTTAAAGGAATTTGTCTTAAAAGTCAAGAAGTTAGAATGCAGAGAGTGTCGACGAAAGGGTGAATTGACGTGACACAGATGAATACAAAGAAGAAAATTATCGATGCGGCGATTATGTTGTTCAATACGAAAGGCTATGATGGCACTACGGTAAGAGAGATTGCCAAGGAAGCGAATGTGAACGTAGCAAATATCTCCTATTATTTTTCTGGAAAGCAGGGATTATTGGAGTATGTAGTCACCAATTTTTTGGAAGAGTATATTCGGATCCTGGAGAGTGCGTTTACACAAGATGGTTTATCGCCAAAGGAGATGCTGCTTGTTATTGTCCGCCAAATTCTTCATTATCAGTCAAATCACCGTCAGCTCACCCGCTTTTTTTATCGTGAAATTTCTTTAGATAGCGTACTAATTCGAGAGATTATGACAACATATTTAGTAAGAGAAAAATATTATTTCCAAACGATCATTCATAAGGGGATTCAGCAGGGCGAATTTCAAAAGGTTTCATTTCCAGTATTTATGGTACAGCTAAAAGGGATGCTGCAAAGTCCATATTTACATGCGCAATATATTGCGGAGGTACTGTACGCGTTTCCGACGGAGCCCTATTTTGCAGATCGTTATGCAAAGGAGGTTGAAAGCTGGTTAGCTCATGCACTGTACAAACCATCAATAGTGCCAATGCCCGCAGCCGCTCAGTTTTAGTGAACTACCACGAATCTAAAGGTATCGTGGTTTTACGCCCACAAATATAAAAGGTGTAAATATCACCCGATTATTCTGCAGAAGGAAGGACCAACTTAAAATGTTGGAATCCTCCCTGTGCTTTTAATGAAAGGGGCGATGTAAAAGCGTCTTTGCTGCTCTTACATTGGCTCTTTTTTATTCTTTAAGAAGGTATAAATTTCTAGCTGGATGCCAATTCGACGTAGCGAGAAATTTTAGGCATAAAGTATAAGTGCAACTACGCCTTTGTCTTCGCCCAAAGGCAGGGCTCGCCAGTCGGCGAGTTTTCTTTATTCTTTAAGAAAGTACAAATTTCCAGCTAGAAGCGAATTCGTCGCAGTCAGAAATTTTAGGAGTGCGGTGTAAGTGCAACTACGCCTCTGTCCTCGCCAATCGGCGAGTTTTCTTTACACTGTATGTAAGAAACGGATCAACAGGCTTGTACAGCGAAAGACGAATCCTGAAAAAAATATAAAAAATGAGGTCAAAAACAGTATATAACATGGTATCATTAGTACATTGACATTTTCCAAGTATTGATACATATAGACAAGAAATATTATTGATTTCGAAATAGGATAAACATTGCATCGCAGGGCCGTTTTAGTTATTTTGACAATAGTTATCAAGGAAGTCCTCATACAAGAGATAAGAGCAAAAGAGGAGGAAAATGGATGGGTTCTATCCTGACGATCATTATCACTGTAGTGAGCTTTATCCTTATACTGCTTACGATAGAGCTTGTGATAAGAAATCGTTTACATAAAGATTTGCAAGAGGGGAAGCAGTATAAGCAAGAACTGAAAGAAAAGCCGATAGCCGATGAACTGAAAAGGGTAAAAGATTTGAATATAACCGGTCAAACAGAGGCGTTTTTTGAGAAATGGCGCCATGACTGGGATGAGATTTTGACTGTAACGATTCCTGAGGCAGAACGAAAGCTGCAGAAGGCTGAGAGCCACACAGCCCAATTTTCCTTTAAAAAGGGGCGTGCTGTGCTCAATGAAGCTCTTGGTTTGCTGGAGGATGCAGATCAGCGGACGGATCAGATTTTACATGAGTTACATAATCTGCTTGAAAGCCAGCAGAAAAATAGCAACCAAATCGAACAGCTTCGCGAGGCCTACCGGGAGATGAAGAAAAATGTTCTCGCGTATCGCCACATGTTCAGCATAGCAGAATATAAACTAGAGGAGCTGTTAGATGAAGCTTTGCAGAAGTTTCAAACCTTTGAAGAAGAGACCGGCAAAGGGAACTATTTGGAGGCGCGTGACATTGTGCTGGGCTTGGAGGAAAGTATTTCGTATATGCAGTTTTTAATCACTGAAATTCCAGATTTACAAGTTGAATGTCAATCAGCGCTTCCTAGTCAATTGGATGATTTGCTAAATGGATATGAAGAGATGAGCAGACAAGGATATATGCTGGAGCATCTTGAAATTCCGCGGGAAGTACAAGAATTGAGAGAAGAGCTGCAAAAGTGTACTATAGATCTTCAAAATGTGGAAATTGTGAAAGTACAGGAGCGTATCGCCTTTTTAAAGGAGAAGCTGGATACATTATATGATCAATTAGAGGTCGAGGCTACGTCCAAGCATTATGTCGATAAGGAATCATATATTTTGCACGATATGCTGGAGGATGTGCGCGAAAAGGCAGCAGAGACGAAGGAAGAAACCCAATTCGTAAAGCAAAGCTACGAATTAAGGGATGAAGATGTAGAGATGCAAAAATATATTGAAAAGCAGATCAATGTGTTGCTCAAACGATATGATGCACTACATCTTCGGATTGCACAGCAGGATATTGCATTTTCCGTCATTCGTGAGGAAATTGAGGATATTCATGAGCAAGTTGAGGCGGTTAAACGCGCACATCAACACTATAAAGAAATGCTGCAAACGCTGCGAAAAGAAGAGTTTCAGGCGCGTGAAGCGTTACAGCATATGCGCGGCACGATGATGGAAACGAAACGTCTTTTACAGCGATCGAATCTGCCAGGTTTACCGGAGCATTTTTTAGGCGGTGTGCAGCAGGCGCAGCTTTCTGTGCAGAGGGTATACGAGCAGCTAGAGCACAAGCCTCTAAATATGAAGGCAGTAAATGGGGCTTTGGAAGAGGCGCTTTCGCTTGTGAATAGTACTTATGCAGATACAGCTGCACTCATTGAAAAGGCCTGCTTGGTAGAAAAGGTGATTCAATATGGGAACCGATATCGAAGCCAGGATATGCGTATTGCTGAGGAATTAGAACAGGCAGAGAAACGTTTTCGACAATTTGAATATGAAGCAGCGCTTGAACAGGCAGCTGGGCTGTTAGAGCAATTGGAGCCGGGTGTGGTCCAAAAGATTGAGGAGTTCATCAAAACAGAGTAATATACAAAAAGGTATGTGAAACAGACCGTCACGGAAGTCCTTTATGTTATAGGATTTTGCATGACGGTCTATTTCGCGAGGTGGTTCAATGGAATCACCTCCTTTTGTTGTGGATAGATAGGAAAGGCTCATGCAAGTTGTCTAGCACCTGCGGCTGCTTTTCGAGTCTCCCATGTATGCCCTCTTGATGGGCGACCAAAACTAAATGTAGGGCAGGACGGAATCATCTGTTCTTAGTAAGTGTATAGCTGGTTATGTAACCGTATGGAAAACAGCAAGAGATGCCGCACACAGCCTGTAAAATGAATTAGGGGGAAGCTTTAATGATTTATCTAGATAATAGCGCTACGACAAAGCCGTATGATGATGTGCTGCAGTCTTATATAACGGTTGCACAAAACTACTTTGGCAATCCGTCCTCACTTCATGCGCTCGGGGGGGAAGCGGAGCGGCTGCTATCGCAATCTCGTTCTGTTATCGCGGGATTACTTGGTGTAAAGCATACAGAAATCGTCTTTACATCTGGTGGCACAGAGGGGAATAATTTGGCAATTAAAGGAACGGCAATTGCACTTCGTTCCCGCGGTCGCCACATTATTACGACAGCTGTGGAACATGCATCTGTGTCCGAGGCGTTTAAGCAATTAGAGACGCTCGGCTTTGAAGTAACATATGTACCTGTTGATGAAAATGGAGCTGTTTCAGTACAGAGCATTGAGCAGGCATTGCGTCATGATACCGTTCTCGTATCTATTATACATGTTAATAATGAAACAGGAGCCGTGCAGCCAATTGCAGAAATCGGCAGGCTGTTGCGTAAACACCCAAAGGTGCGCTTTCATACAGACCATGTGCAAGGTGTTGGAAAAGTCCCTCTTGCCTTTTATGACGCAAATATTGATCTTTGCACAATCTCTGGGCACAAATTCCATGGAGTGAAGGGAACAGGAATTTTATATGTGAGGGAGGGCGTGTTGCTTGATCCGATTTTATCAGGAGGACAGCAGGAGAGCCAGTACCGAGCTGGAACGGAGAATTTGCCTGGCATTGTTGCGATGGCAAAGGCGTTGCGGATGACGCTTGAAAAGCAGGAAAACAAAATACGGCATTTGAATGAAATGAAGCAGGCATTGCTTTCTTTTTTTGGCAGTATGACAAATGTTATATTGAATACGCCTAACGCTTCTGCTCCCCATATTGTGAATGTTTCTTTTCCAGGTTTAAAGCCAGAGGTAATTGTGCATGCGCTTGAGGAACGAGACATATTTGTATCGACAAAGTCTGCTTGTTCATCAAAGGCAAAGGAAGTGAGTCATGTTTTGCTCGAGATGGGAAGAGGGCGTGAGGCGGCAGAAAGTGCGATTCGGATTAGTTTATCTGTAGAAAATACTATGTCTGAAATTCAGCAGTTTCAACAGATTGTCCAAGAAGTAATTCCAAAATTATATGAAGTGACGAGGTAAAGAAATGAAGTATGATTATTTATTGATTCGTTATGGCGGAGAACTGACGACAAAAGGGAAAAATCGTTCGAAATTTATTAGTATTCTAAAGGAAAATATTAAATACAGACTTAAGAAGTTTACAAGCTTGCAATATGAGGCAACGCGGGACCGCATGTATATTCAATTGAACGGGGAAGACCATGAGGCAGTTGCAGAGCGACTGAAGGATGTGTTTGGCATTCACTCCTTTAGCCTATCCTTAAAAGTGGACACTGAGCTTGAGGCAATGAAGCAGGGCGCTCTTGCTGCATTTTTAGAAACCCGGAAGAAGAAGGACGTGCGTACTTTTAAAGTATCTGTACATCGTGCGTATAAGCACTTTCCGCTGCAAACAAATGAATTGAACCGTGAAATTGGTGGATACGTTTTACAAAATACGGACAATATTACAGTGGATGTTCATACTCCTGATGTAAATGTGCGCGTAGAAGTTCGCTCTGATTTTACGTACATTATGTGCGATGAGCAATCGGGAGCAGGCGGTTTGCCAGTCGGTGCTGGCGGTAAGGTTATGCTGCTTTTGTCAGGTGGCATTGATAGCCCGGTAGCAGGATATTTGGCGATGAAGCGCGGTGTAACGCTTGAAGCTATTCACTTCCATAGTCCGCCCTTTACGAGCGAACGGGCAAAGCAAAAGGTTATTGATTTGACGCAAGAGCTTACGAAGTATTGCAGAAGAATTAGCTTGCACGTCGTTCCTTTTACGGAATTGCAAAAGGCTATTCATAAGCAAATTCCTGATAGCTATACGATGACCGTTATGAGACGGATGATGCTGCGTATTGCAGAGCGTATTGCACAGCAGCGCGGTGCATTGGCACTTGTGACAGGAGAGAGTCTTGGGCAGGTGGCAAGCCAAACGCTCGACAGCATGCATACGATTAATGAGGTTACGAATTATCCTATTCTTCGTCCGCTTATTACAATGGATAAACTGGAAATTATGAAGATTGCAAATCATATCGACACCTATAATATTTCAATTCTTCCTTATGAGGATTGCTGCACAATCTTTACACCGCCGAATCCTTCCACGAAGCCAAAGCGCGAGAAGGCGAGCCGATTTGAAGGGTTCGGGGATTTTGAACCATTGCTACAGGAAGCAATCGAACAAACAGAAACGATACTTATACAGGCAGCAGAGGATAAAGTGGTCGAGGAATTTAAAGAACTCTTTTAAAACCATAAATTACCAATATATTTTTTGAATGAAGTTATGTGTTTTTTCACACTCTATACTCACAAGGAGGTGAAACACACATGGCAAACAACAACAGCAATCAATTGCTAGTTGCAGGCGTTCAATCTGCATTAGACCAAATGAAATACGAAATCGCACAAGAGTTTGGTGTACAGCTTGGTGCTGACTCTACATCTCGTGCGAACGGTTCTGTCGGTGGCGAGATTACAAAGCGTTTAGTCGCAATGGCTGAGCAACAATTAGGTGGTTTTGGTCGATAATCATATATAACTTGGCTTTGAGAGCGGGACTTCTCCCCCGCTCTCTTTTAATTGTTGGGGAAATGCTGACATAACGAGAGCACAGAAATAGAGGTTCTTTGTAATATAATTTATAATCATAGAGACAAGTGCTGCTGGAAAACCTCTACTATTGTTACCAGTTCGTCAGGAAATAAACAAATTTCTCGGATGAAAGAGTGTTTAAAAATAATGTAAATTCTTTATGATAAATAAGGGAAGTATCACCGAGATAGAGGAGGAACAAAAAATGGATCATGAAGAGTTAATTGCACCGGAATCTTATAATCTTGTGCAGGAGATGGAGCGTTATGCTGCAGACAAAGAAAAGCTTGCGCTCATCTGGCAAAATAAAAGTGGCGATAGACGAGAAATTACATATGATCAGCTTATAAGAGGCGCAAATAGGATTGGGAATGCCTTCTTGCGTGAAGGTTTGCAACAGGGAGATAAGGTGCTGATTATGGTACCGAGAATTCTTGAAGCGTACATGACATACCTTGGTGCTATTAAAGCGGGCTTAGTTGTCATTCCTAGTTCGGAAATGCTTCGTAAAAAAGATATTGAATATCGAATTAGCCATGGGGATGTAAAAGCAATTGTTAGCTATGCTCCTTACGTTGGCCAGTTTGATGGAATTGCTGCAATTCATTCACTTGTAAGATTTATAATTAGTGAAGTAGCTATCGATGGATGGGTCAATCTCACAGAGCGATTGCACACGGAAAGTGATGTGCTTGAGGCAGCGCCGACAAAACGCGATGATATGGCGTTTTTATCCTATACATCCGGTACGACCGGAAATCCAAAGGGTGTTGTGCATACACATGGCTGGGCCTATGCTCATTTGCGTACAAGTGCCCCGAATTGGCTCGGTATTAGAGAAGGAGACCTTGTATGGGCAACGGCAGGTCCAGGTTGGCAAAAGTGGATTTGGAGCCCATTTTTAGCGACGCTCGGTTCTGGTGCAACAGGTTTTGTGTACCACGGAAAGTTTGAGCCGCGTACATACTTACAGCTGTTAAGTGATTATGGTGTTCAGGTGCTCTGCTGTACGCCGACAGAATATCGTTTGATGGCAAAGGTGGAGAATTTAGAGCAATACAATTTATCCGCGCTTCATAGCGCTGTGTCGGCTGGGGAGCCGCTAAATCGCGAGGTAATCGATACGTTCCGTCGTTATTTTAATATTACGGTGCGCGATGGCTATGGTCAGACAGAAAATACTTTGCTTGTTGGTGTAATGAAGGGGATGGATATTAAGCCAGGCTCTATGGGAAAGCCGACTCCCGGAAATGCAGTGCAAATTATCGATGAAAGCGGCAATCCTCTTGAAGTGGGTGAAGTGGGAGATATTGCGGTGCATAGAAGTACACCAGCTCTCTTTCAAAAATACTATAAGGATCCTGAACGTACGGAAAAGCAATTTAGAGGCGACTACTATGTAACAGGTGACAGAGCAAGGCAGGACGAAGACGGTTATTTCTGGTTCGAGGGAAGAAATGATGATATTATTATCAGTTCCGGTTATACGATCGGACCGTTTGAAGTAGAAGATGCGCTTGTAAAGCACCCATATGTAAAAGAATGTGCAGTAGTAGCAAGTCCTGATGAAATACGGGGGAATGTTGTAAAAGCGTTTATTGTATTACAGGAAGGGATAGAGGCAGATGCTGCTCTTATTCCTCTTTTGCAGCAGCATACAAAAGCATTCACGGCACCGTATAAATATCCACGTAAAATAGAGTTCGTCAGTGAGCTTCCAAAAACAGCATCTGGGAAAATCCGACGTGTAGAATTACGTCAGCGTGAACAGTAGCTATTGTCTAACTAAAAGTGCGTGAGAAGACAGAGAGCTTCTGTTTCACTTTAAGAAAGTATAAATTTCTAGCAGGAAGCCCATTGGACGTAGCGAGAAATTTTAGGAATAAAGTATAAGTAGGGCTACGCCTCTGTCTTCGCCCAAGGGCAGGGCTCGCCAATCGGCGAGTTTTCTTTATCTCACGTATTTTCGGATGTGACCGAAATACCTATCGGGAACCGCTGTATATAAACGCTAAAAACCGGACATAGAGCCTTGTCCGGTTTTCTGTTTTTTGAAGGTTTATTTCCTTTTTTTTCCGTCTATACTGGTTACGGAATGAAAGGATGAACGCGTATGACTTGGTACACTATAGTCCCTGCAATTTTAATTTTATTATGCTTAGTCATTTTCATAACGAAAATTTCCATAAAGGCAATTATTTTGTATACACCACTAGAAAGACAAGTAGTCCTTCGTGTACGTGTATGGTTTATTCCCTTTACGATTGATGTGCTGAAACTGTTGCAAAAACGGAAGGAGAAGCAGAAGCAGAATAAGGAGCCGAAGCAGGAGGAGGACTCGGAGGATTCTGTATCAGAATGGCTTGAAAGAATACCGAATTTGATAAAAAGCGCTGGAGATATCCATACTATACTTAAGGGTTTTCTCCAGAAAATCAAGGTAAAGAAGTTTTCATGGAGCTCTCATATTGGCACAGGTGATGCGGCAGCCACTGGGATACTGGCTGGACAAGTTTGGTCTGTAAAAGGAATAGCAATTGGGCTGATCAGTCATTATATGCGTGTCGTAGGGCAGCCTCAGCTAGAGGTGCATCCTGTGTTTCAAGGAACAGCGGCAGCCACTCGTCTTGAGTGTGCTGTTTCATTTCGAAGCGGTCCAGTTATTTTTACGGCAATTAAGCTGCTTCGGTATATCAAGAAACATCGTTCTGTCTTGATTGGTCAAACAGAGCAGCTGCATCAATAGGAACTGTCGGTGTGATAAAACGATAGGAATAAATGGTAAATAAAAGCTGGAGGAGGTCCAGATTATGGCAGAGCACCCGATTCAAAGCTTAATGACAACAGCTATGGAAAATCTAAAGGCGCTCGTTGATGTAAATACAATTATTGGAGAACCTATTCAATCTCCAGACGGCAGCGTGATTTTAACTGTTTCTAAAGTAGGCTTTGGCTTCGCAGCTGGCGGAAGTGAATTCGGTAAAGATAGTGGAGGGAAGCGGCCGTTTGGGGGCGGAAGCGGCGGAGGTGTGTCAATTACCCCTATCGCGTTTCTTGTTGTGAACGGGAAAGGGATCAAAGTGCTTCATCTTGATGAAAATACACACTTACTTGATAAAGTGATTGACATGGCTCCACAGGCAGTTGAGAAAATACAGGATATGCTCAAGAAAAGTAAACAAGAGGCGGATCAAACGCATTCTTATTAGTACAAAGGGCTGATGTCGCTTGACATCAGCTCTCTCTGTGGATTCATGAAAAAAAAACGGAATGGTAGAGGAGGGCTTTCTCATTTTCCGACAGAAGGCTCCTGCTTCAAGCACATACTGCAGCGTGTATAGGGTGCAACTATCACTGCTTACAAGAAAGTGTGAGCTCTCCCTATTTGTCATATGAGAGGCCAGTTGAATGGATTTGTGTTTCGTTTGTGGAAATAAAATATAAAACACCCACCTTTGGCCAATGGGAATTCTCTTTGTGGGAAAGGAGGTGGGGTGTCATTCAATATTTTTCGACAAATGAAAGCCTTTTTGTTGCATTCCATTTCTGTTCCCTCTATCATGGACACTGTACATACTTTTTGGTAAAAAAAAGGAGGATTTACAATGGCAAACGTTACATTTAAAGGAAATCCTGTTACATTGCTTGGCAACGAAGTGAAGGTAGGAGAACAAGCGCCAAATTTTACGGTGTTAGCTAACGATTTATCTCCTGTAACATTAGATACTTACAAAGGTGCAGTGAAGTTGATTAGCGTAGTGCCTTCAGTAGATACAGGCGTATGTGCTGCGCAAACACGTAAATTCAATGAAGAAGCTGCAGGTCTTGATAATGTGAAGGTATTAACAGTTAGCGTTGATCTTCCATTTGCCCAAAAGCGTTACTGTGCGACAGAAGGTCTTGAGAATGCTGTTACGCTTTCGGATCACCGTGATCTTTCCTTCGGTAAAGCATATGGTGTTGCAATTGAGGAGCTTCGTTTATTAACTCGCGCTGTGTTCGTAATCAACAGTGAAGACCAAGTAACATACGTAGAATATGTAAGTGAAGCAACAAATCATCCAAACTACGAAGCAGCGCTTGAAGCTGCAAAAGCTGCGAAGTAAGCAGTGGTATAAGCTACGAGACCTCCCGCAAAGGGAGGTCTTTTTTGTACTGTAAGAAAGTCTAAATTTCTATCCAGGAGGCCATTCGACGTAGTAAAAAATTTTAGGAATAAAGTATAAGGGTAACTTACGCCTCTGTCTTCATTCAAGGGTGTGCTAATCAGCAGGAAAGATATCGTGTCTGCTTTTCTTGCAGTACGCCAATACTGAATAATATGAAACAGTGTGGTACACTATGTTTGTTTTGTGATTTTTGAGAGGAGTGTAGAAAATGAGTTCTAAAATAGAGGTGTTATTTTCCATTCTAGATACATCCACGAACATTTTACGAAATGAGCTGGATTTTACATATTTAGAAGCACTTGCAGAAGCAGGCGATAATATATTCGAGGGAGCTGTTTTGCAGGAAGAATTGCGGCAGTCTGCTAAAGAACGCCTGCAACGGGAATATGGAAAATTCCATGAGGGAACATATACAAGTGAAGATATTCGTAAAGCAGTTCAGCTATGCCTGCTGAAGGGAATGAAGGAAGGGATACAGGCTACGCATGAAATGACACCTGATGCAGTTGGCATGTTTGTGAGCTATTTATTTAATAAATTTACAATGGGCCGAACAGATTTAACTGTTCTTGATCCGGCTGTTGGTACGGGGAACCTACTAACAACCTTGTTTAACCATCGAGAAAAGGGCGTACAGATAAGCGGATTCGGTGTAGAGGTTGATGATGTGCTGCTTCGCCTTGCCTTTATGAATGCAAATTTGCAAAAGCATAAAGTTGAACTGTTTCATCAAGACGGTCTAGCACCGCTCTATATTGACCCGGTTGATGCCGTGGTATGCGACTTGCCGGTTGGCTATTATCCAAATGAGGAGCGAGCGAAGGAGTATGCGCTACATGCAGAAAACGGCTTGTCATACGCACATCATCTTTTTATAGAGCAAAGCATCAAGCATACAAAGGAAGGTGGCTATTTGTTCTTCTTGATTCCGAACTTCTTGTTTACGAGTGATCAGGCACCAAAGCTGCAAGAGTTTATCAGGAAACAGTGTCATATTCAAGGAGTACTACAGTTAGCAGTTTCCATGTTTAAAAATGAAAAAAATGCAAAAAGTATATTTGTTCTCCAAAAGAAGGGGCTGGGGATACAACCGCCGAAGCAGGCGCTGATCGTAGAACTCCCAGCATTCTCAAATCTTAAGGCTACAGAAAACATAATGTTGCAGCTCAACCAATGGTTTTCAATGAATAAAGGTATATAACAGATAGCAACAATTGTATAATACAGTTAGAAAAGATTGTAATTTTTTACACTATTTAAGTCAGGAATTTCGTTTTTTTATAAATCTGTAATATAAAAAAAAATGAAGTGTTTCATTTTTTTCTCTTGAAATATAACGAGTACGGTGTTTAAATTAGTAGTGTGATAAAAAATGACAAAACTTGCGAAAATTCTACATCGTTAACAAGATATAAAGGGGCGAAAAACCAGATGACAAAAGTGATTGCCATTAATGCAGGCAGTTCATCTTTAAAATTTCAATTGTTTGAAATGCCAAGCGAGACGGTTTTAACAAAAGGATTAGTAGAACGTATTGGTTTAAACGATAGCGTATTCACGATTACAGTGAATGATGAAAAGCAAACAGATATATTAGATATTCCAAACCATGCAGTGGCTGTAAAAATGTTGCTTGAAAAGTTAACTTCTACAGGCATCATCCAATCTTTAGATGAAATTGGCGGTATTGGACACCGCGTTGTACATGGCGGGGAAAAATTTAATGATTCAGTATTGCTTACGGAAGAGATACTACAAGAAATTGAGGAATTGAGCGATTTAGCACCGCTACATAATCCTGCTAATATCGTTGGTATTCGAGCGTTTCAAGAGGTACTTCCAAACGTTCCTGCTGTTGCAGTGTTTGATACGGCGTTTCATCAAACAATGCCGGAAGAATCATTTTTATACAGTTTACCGTATGATTATTACAAAAAGTACGGCATCCGTAAGTATGGCTTTCACGGTACATCCCATAAATATGTTACAGAACGCGCTGCGGCAATGCTTGGTCGTCCAATAGAGCAGCTTCGTCTTATCTCTTGTCACTTAGGAAACGGAGCAAGTATTGCGGCTGTTGAGGGTGGAAAATCTATTGACACTTCTATGGGCTTTACACCACTTGCAGGCGTAACAATGGGGACGCGCTCTGGTAACATTGATCCGGCATTAATCCCATACATTATGGAGAAAACAGGAAAGACTGTAGAAGAAGTATTAGATGTTTTAAATAAAAAGAGCGGAATGTTAGGGATTACTGGCTTCTCTAGTGATTTACGTGATATTGAGCAGGAGAGCGCTGAGGGAGAATATCGTGCACAGGTAGCTCTTCGTGTGTTTGCAAGCCGTATCCATAAATATGTCGGTTCTTACGCAGCACGTATGAAGGGTGTTGACGCTATTATCTTTACGGCAGGTATCGGAGAGAACAGTGATACTATCCGCGCTCGTGTGTTGGAAGGATTAGAGTTCATGGGTGTGTACTGGGATCCAGCACGCAACAACGTACGTGGGGAAGAAACATTTATCAGCTATCCGCATTCACCCGTTAAAGTATTGATTATTCCTACAAACGAAGAAGTAATGATTGCACGCGACGTTGTACGCATGGCTAATGTATAAGAAAAAAGACGGGATATCCCGTCTTTTTTCATTTGCGCTGTAGGAAAGTATAAATTTCCAGCCGGAAGCAAATTCGACGGAGTGAGAAGTTTTAGGAATAAAGTATAACGTTTCGGATCATTGCTTAGATCCACAGGCTGCCTTCTCTCGAATAATTTCCAGTACAAAAAGGAATGGCAGTTACAGCCATGTTCTTTAGGGTAAGTATGATATAATATTAGGAACTATGTGGTAAAAAAAGGATGGTGCAGGGCAAGCCTGGGCCAAGCAACGCTTTCTCAGATAAGGAGCTGATACTATGCCATTAACAGAACGGGAGCAAAAGGTTTGGAATGAAATTCAAAGCTGGGAGTACCAATTATCGCAGCAGGAATCAACCGACTTTCAAATGCTGTATGACAAATGGGTGAATGCGGCTGTAAATGGAATACCGGCTGGCAAGAGGCTGGAGGCTTTTGCAAAAGTGGATCAATGGTTGTTTCATTTACATGCGTTTATTCAAAGCTCACAATCGCAGTTAGATGCGAGAGGGCGTATTTTATCAGAGGCACGTTTATTTAATGAGCATATTGAGCACCTTGAAGAGCTTCGTACATTATCTATTGATCAGCTTATTTATATTGCAGAGCATCAAATTGCCCGTCATCGTGTCTATTCTTTCTTACAGGGTGGGGCGACGGGAGCTGGAGGTTTCTTATTGCTGAGTGCTGATCTTCCACTCATGCTCACTTTAAATTTGAAGGCTGTTCAGCTGATCGCAACTACGTATGGATATGATGTGAATAAACCTTATGAGATGATGCTTGCTTTAAAGGTGTTTCATGCAGCCATCTTGCCAGCGAGATTACAGCGCTATGCTTGGCATGGATTACTGGATGAAATTAATGAGGCAGGAGATATGCCATTTTTTTATGCAGGAGAAGACAAAATTGTAGGTGCAGAGTCCTGTCAGGCGTTTTTGAAGCAGACGCTTAAAACGTATATTATTTATATGCTTCGCCGCAAGCTCGTTCAAGGGATCCCGCTTCTTGGAATTGCGGTTGGATCGACGGTAAACTATCGATTAACCCGCACTGTCACAGAGTTTACCCATCGCTTCTATCAGATGCGGTATTTGCTTGAGAAACAAAAATAAGCTTCTGCCCCAGCAGAAGCTTATTTTTTATGTTCAAAAAACAAAGGATAAGTGCAGCTGCAGCTCGGTCTTCGAGCCCGCCAATCGGTGAGTTTTCTGTATTAAACTAGGAAATGATGCATAGGGAACAATGAAGATATTCACAGCTTTCTACCCTCTGTAAGCAGCATCTAATGAGAATGAAATGTGGGCGCTGATGTATTATGAGTGTGTTTTTTCGGCAGATATATCCTGATGTATACGATACCACAGCCATAAATCATTAATAACAGAAGCAAGATTAGCAATTTCTGAATTTAATCTGCAGGAAATCCCAAAATCTGCTTCATGATCAAGCTGATGCTGCTTTTGGTTAATTGTTTGTTCCAGTTCTTGAATACGATCGGGAATATGTCCGCGTATGCTTTCCCATTTCAGTAAAATGTGCTGCTGATCTTGCTTTGGTATTTCATCCCAATCTTCTTGTGAATCAGGAACTTCAATGCCTAATCGTTCATCTAATATAAAATAATGTTTCATGATTTCCCCTCCGTTTACCCATATTCTATACGAAAGGCTAGGCGAATTCGAAGGAATTGTCTGAAAAAAGAAAAGCGAAAAATAATTCTTGCGTGGTGGGCAAAAAGTTGGTAAAGTATCACTATGAATGAAAATGAATTTAGATGAATATTTATTCTTTTAATATATAGGAGGATGTCAGATGGGCAAGCAAAAATTAGTGTTGGCATATTCCGGAGGCTTAGACACTTCCGTTGCAATTAAATGGTTACAACAACAAGGTTATGATGTAGTAGCGGTAGGATTAGATGTAGGCGAAGGAAAAGACGTTGAGTTTATCAAGCAAAAAGCATTACAGGTCGGCGCAGTAGAATCTTATTCCATTGATGCAAGAAAAGAATTTGCTGAAGAGTACGTTCTTCCAGTGCTGCAAAGCCATGCATTATATGAAGAAAAATATCCACTTGTATCGGCTTTGTCACGTCCGTTAATTTCAAAAAAGCTTGTTGAGATTGCAGAGCAAGTAGGAGCGGTTGCAGTTGCTCATGGCTGCACAGGAAAAGGAAACGACCAAGTTCGTTTTGAAGTTTCTATCATGGCTTTAAATCCAGATTTAAAAGTAGTAGCTCCTGTACGTGAGTGGAGTTGGTCACGTGAAGAAGAAATCGAATACGCGAAAGAAAACAACATTCCAATTCCAATCAATTTAGATAATCCATACTCTATCGATGCAAACCTTTGGGGAAGAGCATGTGAGTGCGGTGTGTTAGAAGATCCATGGGCTGCTCCTCCAGAGGGTGCATACGATATGACAGCACCTCTTGAAGCAACTCCAGATCAAGCAGATATCGTTGAAATCGAGTTTAAGCAAGGTGTGCCGGTTGCATTGAACGGAAAAGCATACGAGCTTCATGAATTAATTATAGAGTTAAATGATCTTGCTGGTAAGCACGGCGTTGGCCGCATTGACCATGTTGAGAATCGTCTTGTAGGTATTAAGTCTCGCGAAGTATATGAGTGCCCAGCTGCTCTTACTTTAATCAAGGCGCACAAAGAGCTAGAAGATTTAACATTAACGAAGGATGTAGCACACTTCAAGCCAATCATCGCTCATAAATTAACAGAGCTTATCTACAACGGCCTATGGTTCTCTCCTTTGCATAAAGCGTTGCTTGCGTTCATCGAAAGCACACAAAAGAATGTAACAGGTACAGTGCGCGTGAAGCTATTTAAAGGGCATGCTATTGTAGAGGGCAGAAAATCTGAAAACTCTCTATATGATGAAAAGCTTGCAACATATACGAAAGCAGATGAGTTTAACCATCAAGCAGCAGTCGGCTTTATCGAATTGTTCGGATTACCAACTAAGGTTTACAGCCAGCTGCATAATCAGAAGAAGGTGGAAGTGTGAAAAAACTTTGGGGCGGCCGCTTCACAGAAGGAGCCGAAGCGTGGGTAGAAGAATTCGGAGCATCCATTTTCTTCGATCAAGAGCTTGTGCTTGAGGATCTTGAAGGAAGTATCGCACATGTTACGATGCTTGCGAAATCCGGCATCCTTCCAGAAGAAGATGCGGCAAAGATTAAGGAAGGACTGCAAGTTCTTCTTGAGAAAGCAAACAACAATGAATTGACATTTTCTGTTGAAAATGAGGATGTTCATTTAAACCTAGAAAAAATGCTAATTGAACAAATCGGCGAAGTGGGCGGTAAACTGCATACTGCCCGTAGCCGTAATGACCAAGTTGCGACGGATATGCATTTGTACTTACGTAAAGAAGTTCGCGATATTATTGCTAAGCTGAAAGGGCTGCAAGAGGTGCTCGTGAAGAAGGCGGAGCAGCATGTGGAAACGATTATGCCAGGCTACACGCATTTGCAGCGTGCACAGCCAGTGTCGTTTGCGCATCATCTTCTTGCATACTTTTGGATGCTGCAGCGTGATGTTGAGCGTTATGAGGATTCCTTAAAACGCATCAATCTTTCTCCGCTTGGAGCTGGTGCTCTTGCTGGTACAACATTCCCGATTGACCGCAGCTACAGCGCGTCATTGCTTGGATTTGACGGCATTTATGAAAACAGCATGGATGCGGTAAGTGACCGTGACTTTATTCTAGAGTTTTTAAGCGGCTCTTCTATCTTGATGATGCACTTGTCGCGTTTTTGCGAGGAGCTTATTTTGTGGAGCAGTCAGGAGTTTCAATTCATTGAAATGAGTGACAAATACTCTACAGGAAGCAGCATTATGCCGCAAAAGAAAAACCCGGATATGGCGGAGTTAATCCGTGGTAAAACAGGACGCGTATACGGAAACCTATTTAGCCTGCTTACGGTTATGAAGGGTCTGCCGCTTGCCTATAATAAAGACTTGCAAGAGGACAAGGAAGGTATGTTTGATACGGTGAAAACAATTAAAACTTCTCTTCTTGTAATGGCAGGCATGATTGACACAATGAAAGTAAATACTGATAAGCTCGGACAGGCAGTAAAGCAAGACTTCTCTAATGCAACTGAAATTGCGGATTACTTGGCAGCAAAAGGTCTTCCGTTCCGTCAGGCGCATGAGGTAGTAGGACGTTTAGTGCTCATGTGTATTGAAAAGGGCATTTACTTATTAGATTTGCCACTTGAGACGTATCAAGAGGTATGTCCGTTGTTTGAGGCGGATTTGTATGATGTATTGGACCCGTATGCAGCAGTAAAGCGTCGTAATAGTGAAGGCGGTACTGGCTTTGATCAAGTGCGTCAAGCGCTTGAGAAAGCAAATGCAGTATTGGGATAATAGGATAGGAAACAAGCCAAGGCATATGCCTTGGCTTGTTTTCATTGTAAGAAAGTATAAATTTCCAGCTAGAAGCGAATTCGACGTAGTGAGAAATTTTAGGAATAAAGTATAAGTGCAACTACGCCTCTGTCTTCGCCCAAGGGCAGGGCTCGCCAATCGACGAGTTTTCTTTATCTATATAATTCACTTACAGCTCACTCTTTTCCTTTTCTTTGCTGCGAACGGCAAGGAAATCATATTTTGCATAGCGAATAATATGTTCAGATACATTGCCGATTAGAAAGCTCTTTACTGCATTTCATTAAGATTGTGAAGTTGTAAACAAAGATCCAAAATAGGGAACGGGCCTTAAATATTTTTTCGTTTTGTTGCATATGCTAGCAGAAGACGAGCTTTTATTATCTTAAGGGGGAAGGCGCAGTGCGAATCGGTATACCAAAGGAAGTTAAAAATAACGAAAACCGTGTAGCTATGACGCCAGCGGGGGTTATTCATCTCGTTGGAGGTGGACATGAGGTATATATTGAGACGGAAGCAGGGATTGGCTCCGGATTTACAGACAAGGAGTATGAAAAAGCTGGTGCTGTTATTGTACGTACGGCGCAAGAGGCATGGTCAATGGATATGGTGATGAAAGTCAAGGAGCCGATTCAAAGCGAGTACATTTATTTTCGGGAAGGATT
Source organism: Bacillus sp. OTU530 (assembly GCF_038440375.1). NCBI lineage: Bacteria > Bacillati > Bacillota > Bacilli > Caryophanales > Bacillaceae > Bacillus > Bacillus sp. OTU530. Next base: position 168,121 of record NZ_JASATP010000006.1, on the reverse strand, counting down.
AATTTTATTTACCTATTTGCATCTTGCAGCGGAGCCCGAGCTAACAAAAGCGCTGAGCGAGAAAAAGGTAGTTGGTATAGCCTACGAGACAGTACAGTTAACAAACCAATCATTACCATTGCTGACACCGATGAGTGAAGTTGCAGGTCGAATGGCTACGCAAATAGGAGCCCAGTTTCTTGAAAAGCCCAAAGGAGGAAAAGGAATTTTACTTGGTGGGGTTCCGGGGGTGAAACGCGGTCAGGTAACCATTATTGGCGGAGGGGTGGCAGGTACAAACGCAGCGAAAATTGCGGTAGGTTTAGGTGCAAATGTGACGATGATTGATGTAAATCCACAGCGTCTTCGTGAGTTGGATGATATTTTCGGTCATCGCATTACAACCCTCATGTCAAACCCATATAATATTGCTCATACGGTGAGAGAAAGTGATTTAGTAATTGGAGCTGTGCTCATTCCAGGTGCAAAGGCCCCGAAACTTGTAAGTACAGACATCATTCAGTCGATGGAGCCCGGCTCAGTAATTGTTGATGTTGCCATTGACCAAGGTGGTATTTTTGAAACGACGGATCATCTTACAACACACGACAATCCAACCTATATCAAGCATGGCGTTGTTCATTATGCTGTGGCGAATATGCCGGGAGCTGTGCCGCGTACCTCAACCATTGCCCTCACAAATGTAACGGTACCGTATGCAGTGCAAATTGCCAGAAAAGGCTACAAGAGAGCCTGTCTTGATAATGAAGCATTGCTAAAAGGGATCAACACATTAAATGGTCATGTCACATATCAGGCTGTTGCACAAGCGCATGACTTACCCTATGTAGACGCAGTTACGCTTCTTTCGTGACAGCGCAAAGGACCCATTTTATCATAGGTCCTTTTGTGTATGTTGTTATATAAGATTAGCTGGCGTTATAACGTTTCCAGTCAATTTTTCGATAATCAAGTCCGGCAAGAAATAAAGTGAGTTCTGTTCTGCCATGATATACTGGTCTGCCTTTCCGATCCTTGCTTACTAGAACTATAGGAACATTTGGAAAATATGGTACAAATTTATCCCGGACTTGATTAATATAGTCGTCTGAATTATAAAATAGACCGTTTTCTACAACGGCAATTGCAAATGTCACACCTTCTTCTTGAATTAGAGCTCCTTCGAATTCCATGATGTTTGATCCCCTTCCATAAATGCATTTCGTACATTTCGCTATAGAGAAGAGAAATTCCTTCTAGTAATGTATCGAAATATACAAAATCCACTGTAAAAAGATAATTATTTTTTAATAATTTGTAATTCCTTTGGATATTTCGTCAAGATTTCTGTACCCTTTTTTGTTACATACACATCATCCTCAATACGCACTCCACCAATAGCAGGGACGTATATGCCAGGCTCAATTGTGAACACCATTCCCTCTTGCAAGGGGGTTGTGTTGGCATCCGTAACAGATGGATACTCATGCACGCTAATTCCTAAGCCGTGTCCGAGACGGTGCGGAAAATAATTTCCATATCCAGCTTGCTCAATATGTGAGCGTGCAGCGCGGTCAATTGTATCGAATGGTACACCAGGCTTGCACATATCAATTGCTTTTTGCTGTGCATCGCGTACAGTATCATATATGCGTTTTTGTTCTTCTGTCACATTTCCGAATGCAACAGTGCGTGTAATGTCGGAACAGTAGCCATCGATAATTACACCTAAATCAAATAACACAAAGTCACCACGCTGAATACGGTTCGCACCTGGGGCGCCATGCGGCAAGGCTGAGTTTGTGCCAGTTAGCACCATCGTATTAAAGGCCATCTGTTGAATCCCTTTTTTCTTCAGTTCTGTTTCGATTGCTGCCAAAATTGTCAGCTCTGTTTTTCCTTCCGCGATTTCATCTACGCCTATTTCAATTGCATAGTCTGCCATATAGGCAGCTTGGCGTAAAATAGTAAGCTCCTGTTCATCCTTTATGAGGCGAAGCTCATGCAGTTTTGCTTCTGCAGCAATAAAATGAGCATTTTGAAACAGATTTTGAAGATTTTCATACCGTTCTACGTTTAAATGCTCCTTTTCGATTGCTGCTGTGTGAACACGAAGCCCTCTTTTTTCGATTGTCTTTGAGATGAGCGACCATATATTGTCAGTATCGCTGTATCCAATCACTTCGTGCATCCAGCCTGCATGCCGTACTTGGTGCTCTTCCATTTTAGGACAAATTAAAATTGGCTCACTTTCGGGAAAGATAAACAGTCCCAGCAGCCGCTCATGCGGCTCACAATAAAACTTGCTCAGGTAAAATACGTTCGGTGTAGAGGTAAGGAATGCTACATCGATATCGCGTTCCTGCAGCCAATGCATCAAATTTTGCAGCCGTTGGTTCATATCTCAACCCTCCCTTGTTTCGTTATTATAACTTTACTGTTTCTCTGTTGCGATGACAAGAGAGGAAGTGTTAAAAGGGATAAAAGATTTAAAGGATTTGTTTTGAAACCTAGAGAATTTGTTTATAGAATAGAAGGGGTGAAGAAAGATTTTAAGGAGGAAAACGAAATGAAGGTATCTTATCACGGTCATTCTGTCGTCAAAATTGAAACAAATGATTTTACAATTCTCATTGACCCGTTTTTAACAGGAAATCCACAGACAGACTTGAAGCCCGATGAGGTAAAAGCTGATGCTATTTTACTTACGCATGGTCATGGTGACCACGTTGGCGACACAGTGGCGATTGCAAAACAGAATGATGCTTTGGTTGTAGCAACTGCCGAATTGGCAGCATTTTTGGGATGGCAGGGAGTAAAAACTCACAGCATGCATATCGGGGGCTCTCGTGAATTTGACTTCGGGATGGTAAAGCTTACACAAGCGTTTCACGGTTCTGCTTACATAGACGAGCAAACAAAGACAATTACCTATACAGGCATGCCGGCTGGCATTTTGTTTACGGCAGAAGGAAAAACGATTTATCACGCAGGCGATACAGCGCTGTTTTCGGACATGAAGCTGATTGGCTCCCGTCATTCCATTGACGTAGCATTTTTGCCGATTGGTGATAATTTCACAATGGGGCCTGAGGATGCAGCGCTTGCAGCCCAATGGCTTGGTGCAAAAGTTGTCGTGCCGATGCACTATAATACATTCCCGCCGATTCAGCAGGATCCATATCACTTTGTGGAAATGCTGCAAGGCAGCGTTGGGAAAGTATTACAGCCGGGGGAAGCAATTGAATTGTAGAACAAAGGAAAGAGGTGCCTAGAGGTGGGGCGCTTCTTTTTTACATTGTAGGAAAGTATAAATTTCCAGCCGGAAGCCCATTCGACGTAGGAGGAAGTTTTAGGCATACAGTATCAGTGCAACTACGCCTCCTTTTAATGTGTTATAAAAAAATGAATACAGCTCTCCTTACTTCCAGTGTAACAGTATTCATTTTGTAGTATAATTGTTATTATAACGCTGGAAGGAAAGTATGGTGAAGCTGCTTGGCTACGAAACACAATCAGATTTTAGAGCATATTAATAGCTTGCCGGTAGGGCACAAAATCTCGGTGCGGCAAATTGCAAAGGACTTGAATGTAAGTGAAGGGACGGCATACCGAGCAATTAAAGATGCAGAGAATAAAGGTTATGTGAGCACGATTGAACGTGTTGGAACGATCCGGATTGAGAAAAAGAAAAAGGAAAACATTGAAAGACTGACATATGCCGAGGTTATTAACATTGTAGACGGACAAGTTCTTGGTGGCCGGGAAGGCTTACATAAGACTTTAAATAAATTTGTAATCGGTGCGATGAAGCTTGAAGCTATGATGAGATACACGGATGCAGGAAACCTGCTGATTGTCGGAAACCGCACGCAGGCACATCAGCTTGCGTTAGAAGCCGGGGCAGCCGTGCTGATTACAGGCGGATTTGATACAGAGGATCATGTGAAAAAATTAGCAGATGAATTGAAGCTGCCGATTATTTCAAGCAGCTATGATACCTTTACAGTTGCAACACTTATTAACCGTGCGATTTATGACCAACTGATCAAAAAAGAAATTGTGCTTGTAGAGGATATCTTAACGCCAATCGAAAAAACCATTTCATTTAGACCGACAGATTTAGTTGCCAAGTGGCATGAGTATAGTCAAGAAACGCTCCATGGTCGTTATCCGATTATCGACGAGAATTTAAAGGTGCTCGGAATTATTACGGCAAAGGACATTATCGGAGTATCGATTGAAACACCTGTAGAAAAGGTAATGACAAAAAACCCCATTACGGTAAATGGCAAGGTATCTGTTGCTTCGGCAGCACGGATGATGGTGTGGGAAGGCATTGAACTTCTCCCGGTTGTTGATGAGCAGAACAGACTGCAGGGGATTCTAAGCCGGCAGGACGTTTTGCAGGCGCTGCAGATGATTCAACGTCAGCCGCAGGTCGGAGAGACCATCGAGGACATTGTGACTAATCAATTTATCGATACAAAGGAAACGAAGAACGAGAGTATGTACCGCTTTTCTGTTACACCGCAAATGACAAACTCTATTGGAACCTTATCATATGGTGTATTTACAACGATCGTGACAGAGGCGACGAATCGGGTGCTGCGCGTACATAAAAAGGGAGATCTTGTCGTAGAAAACTTAACAATTTACTTTGTTAAGCCAGTGCAAATTGATACGATTATCGAAGTGCATCCAAAGGTGATGGAAGTTGGAAGAAAGTTCGGAAAAGTAGATGTAGAGGTGTATCAGGAAGGGGCGGTTGTCGGAAAAGCACTTTTAATGGTGCAGCTAATCGATCGCTAGTAAAATAGAGTTTCATTTTAGCTCTCTATGCCCGTTATTTTTTACACTGTAAGAAAGTATAAATTTCCAGCTGAAAGCCAATTCGACATAGTCGGAAATTTTAGGAATACAGTATAAGGGCAACTACGCCTCTGTCTTCGCCCAGGAGCAGAGCTCGCCAATCGGCGAGTTTTCTTTAGAAGATTTGTGCGTATGATACAAAGAAAGGAAAAAGCTATCCATGGGTAGATAGCTTTATCTCTGTTAACTTAATTTTTCAGCTTCTTCTATAGCAAGAGGAAGAAAATGTTTGTATTGGCGAAAGCCGTTATAGGCACTTGCGCCTCCTATCAGGATAAACAATACTCCTACAATGATGCTTACTGTAGAGAGGTGGACAAAAAATTGATTTAATCCGAACAACAGAACAAATAGTCCAAGTGCCATGCTTGATTTTCCAGAAAGCCATCTCTTCTCCATTGGTCGGTGTGTACGAAAATACTTGGTTTTGTAAAACAGGTAAAACATAAATGAAACGACGATGAAAACAGCTAATACAGGCATGACCCACAACCCTCCAGTTAATATGCATTTATTTTATTTTAGCTGAATTTTCCTGCTGCTTGAAGTGTTTTCGTGTATGATAAGAGCAGGAGCTGCGAAGAAAAGGAGATTTATAAAGCTATGAAAGAACAAATTTTAGAGGCTATTAAGCAATTTGATACGATTATTATCCATCGTCATATTCGTCCAGATCCGGATGCATTAGGATCACAATGCGGACTTGGTACCATGCTGCAAGCATCGTTCCCGGAGAAAAACATCTATATGACCGGGGCGAATGAACCAACACTTTCTTATATGCGTATCATGGATAATGTAGATGATAGTACATATGAAAATGCATTGGTTATTGTATGTGATACAGCCAACGAGGATCGCATTTGTGACCAACGTTATAAAAATGGAAAAATGTTAATTAAAATTGACCATCATCCGAATGCAACGCCGTACGGAGATTTGTTGTGGGTTGATACGACGGCAAGCTCATGCAGCGAGATGATTTATGAGTTTTATTTATACGGACAAGACAAAGGCCTTGTGTTAACAGAGGAATCAGCACGCCTTATCTTTGGCGGTATTGTTGGTGATACAGGCCGCTTCTTATTCCGCAACACGTCGCCCAAAACATTTGAATATGCGGCGCAGCTTGTGGCAATGGGCATTGATTTTCCAGAACTGTATAATGAAATGTACAAGACGAGCGTTAGTCTGTCGCGTTTAAATGGCTATATTTTGCAAAATTTTGAGCTCACGGAGGAAGGGGCATCCTATATTAAAATTTCCCGTGAGACGATGGAGAAGTTTGGTGTTACAACAGCGGAGGCTTCATCGGTTGTTGGAACACTTGGAAGCATCGCGGGTATACGTGCATGGGTCTTGTTCCTTGAGGAGAAGGAATCCATTCGTGTTCGTCTTCGTTCCAAGGGTCTTGTGATCAATAAGCTAGCGGCTCAATATAATGGCGGAGGGCATCCGTTAGCATCTGGTGCAACAGTCCATTCATGGGAGGAAGCAGATGCGCTTATTGAAGATTTACGCGCACTTTGCAGACAATAATAGAGAATTTTTATAGAAAACTTGCTGATTGGCGAGCTGGTAGGCGAAGACAGAAGCGTAGTTGCCCTTATCCTTACACTGTACTCCTAACATTTCCGCCTGTGCAGCATGACTTCTAGCTGAAAATTTATAATTTCTTACAGTGCGAAAAAGCCAATTACCCCGTGCGGTTGGGACAATTGGCTTTTTTCTATTTATCTGCAATTTTCAAGGAGATTTCCAATACCGTGTCGAAATAGATGGAGTCGACCTTGAATCTATATTGCCGCTCATCTCGCTCATATGTTTTGTTTTCAATTGCCTTTTTTAGAAGTGCTTTATTTTTTGCAACGCTTTGAATGTCCTGTGTAAGCAACTCCCGCAGGTCATTCCGTACAGCAGTGGTGAGTGTGTGAACAGCCAGACCGTCTAAATCATAGGCATCATGGTTGGTGATGGTAATTTTAATGTCTTGAATCGTTAAGATACGTTTATTTTGCTCATTCTGCTTTTTTTGGTCTTCGATCAGCAAATGCTTGTCTTGCTCTAACGCTTGTATTTTCAGTTGTTGCTTTGCAATTGTGGATGTTTGTTCTTCATGATAAATTCCGTACATATACAAAAAAATAATCCAGCTTAGTACGCCCCCAATCGCTGCTCCCGCAAAAAACATTTGCCATGTTCTCGTTTTATATAATGGAGGGATTCTCATACGTGCTCCTGTGTCAGCCATTTAATGATCGTAAGCCCAGTCTGCATACCGCCCATAGCAAACAAAATCAACAGCACCTGTTTGATGATATCTCTCGTCTCGCCCTGAAAAATACCGCGTTCAAAGCTGTAAAAGGTATCAAATGTTCCGCCGATTGCCGCCACGAGCGCCCAAATACGCAGGCTATCTGAGAATCGCTTAATCATAGTAAGCGGCGGTTCTCCCGCCAAAAATGATCCGAGGCCTCCAAGCAGTGATCCTCCAAGCATAACGCCAAAGGCAATGAAGTAACTCGTAATGAGAAGAGACAAAAATGTTTGCTTTACTTCCAAGGCGACCACCCCTTTACAAGAAATCAGAATGTATTCGTTTGGTGTACATTGCACATTGCTCTTTCGTAACAATACCCGCTGTGACAAGTGCTTTCTGCGGGCTAGGAGCCTTCTCTTCTGAAAGCAAATCAATCTGTGTTTGCTTCTCTATTGTCCGATGTACGCTAATACTTCCCCTGACAATAAGAACAGGTACACATTGCGTTTCGTGGTAAGGAACATACGGTATTCTTCAGGAATTATCCCTGCTCTGTGTACGCTTCTATCTTCGCCCGGGGGCAGGGCTCACCAGTCGGCGAGTTTTCTTTACACTGTAAGAAAGTATAAATGCCCAGTTGGAAGTTCATTTGACGTAGTGGGGAATTTTAGGAATCCAGTATAAGTGCAACTACGCCTCTGTCTTCGCCCAAGAGTGGGGCTCGCCAGTCGGCGAGTTTTCCTTACACTGTAAGAAAGTATAAATGCCCAGCTAGAAGTTCATTCGACGTAGTGGGGAATTTTAGGAATCCAGTATAAGTGCAACTACGCCTCTGTCTTCGCCCAAGAGTGGGGCTCGCCAGTCGGCGAGTTTTCTTTACCACTATGTATATGGACAGTAGCTGGAGAGTATGTTTTGATTTCACAACAAACCATCAACTATAATGAAAGAATGTGAATATGTGAGGAAATGGGGTGCAGCAAGTGACATTCGTGCATTTGCAATGTCAAACTGTGTATAGCTTGTTGCAAAGCGCATGCAAAATCGAACCGCTTGTACGCCGTGCGAAGGAACTAGGATTTCAGGCACTTGCCATTACGGATCAAAACGTCATGTATGGTGTGATTCCGTTTTATAAAGCATGCAAGGCAGCGGGTATACATCCAATTATCGGGTTAACAGCCTCCGTATTGGAGGAAGGAGCATCTTCGTCATATCCGCTCGTATTGTTGGCTGAAACTGAGACGGGATATCAGAATTTACTTAAGATTTCAAGTACGATTATGACGAAAACTAGGGACGGGATTCCTAAGAAATGGCTCGCTCGTTACGCTGAAGGATTAATCGCTATTTCACCGGGGGTAAATGGAGAAGTGGAGCAGCTGCTGCTTCAGCAGGAGGATGAGCAGGCGCGGACAGTGATTACCGACTATCTGGAGATGTTTTCGTCCTTTTATCTTAGTATACAAAATCACGGCTTACCTGAGGAAAGGTTGCTGCAAGCACGTTTGCTGCAGTTGAGTGAGGACATGCATGTGCCGCTTGTAGCAGCTAATGACGTTCATTATGTGGATAAAACAGATGCCTTTGTTCAAGATTGCTTGCTATGCATCGAGCACGGTGTAAAGGTAGAGGACACAAACAGGCCTCGTCTTAAGACAGAGGAATATGATTTAAAATCAGTAGAACAAATGGAGGGGTTATTTTCTTTTCTTCCAGAAGCGCTCGATCATACAGTGCAGATTGCACAGCGATGTCGCGTTGAAGTGACCTTTCATGAGAGCCGTTTGCCAGAGTTTCCAATCGATACAGACGAAACGTCAGATGAGTTTTTGCGGCGCATTTGTGAGGAAGGGCTCCGTAAGCGCTATGAGCATATAACGGATGTACATAGAGGGCGGCTGCAGCATGAGCTGCATGTTATTAGTCGCATGGGCTTTAGTGATTACTTTTTGATTGTATGGGATTTTATGAAGTATGCACATAATCTGCGTATGTTAACGGGACCGGGCCGTGGGTCGGCTGCTGGCTCGCTTGTTGCGTATGTATTGGAAATCACAAATATTGATCCTATTCAATATAGGCTATTATTTGAGAGATTTTTAAATCCAGAGCGTGTAACAATGCCTGATATTGATATTGATTTTCCTGATGTCCGCCGCGACGAAATTATTTCGTATGTTGCGCAGAAATATGGTCAGCTGCATGCAGCACAAATTATTACATTTGGTACGCTGGCTGCAAAAGCTGCAGTACGTGATATCGGGCGTGTGATGGGGCTGTCACAGCGCGAAATGGAGCAGTTTTCACGCCTTATTCCCTCGCGCGTCGGGATTACCTTGGAGCAGGCATATGAGGATTCCGCAGCTTTGCGGGAGTATACGGCAAGCAATCCAAGATACGAGCGTGTGTTTTCAGTTGCTAAGCGTGTAGAGGGAATGCCGCGGCATACATCTATCCATGCAGCAGGCGTGATTTTAAGCGCTGCTCCGCTTACAAATAGTGTAGCAGTGCAGCAGGGGCATAATGATGTCTATATTACACAGTACCCTGCAGAGGTATTAGAAGAGCTTGGATTACTTAAAATCGATTTTCTTGGCTTGCGTAATCTTACGATTTTAGAGAATATTTGCAGCCTTATTACTGAAACGAGCGGGGAAGTAGTTGATTTGCAGCGCCTGCCTCTTGATGATGAAGCAACCTTTTCATTGCTTGGACAAGGGGATACGACAGGTGTGTTTCAGCTTGAATCATCAGGGATGCGCAATGTCTTGAAGGCGCTTCAGCCTACTGTGTTCGAGGATATTGTCGCTGTCAATGCTCTGTATAGACCTGGACCAATGGAACAAATTCCTGCTTTTATTGAAGCGAAGCACGGAAAGAGAACTGTGGAATACCCGCATCCGGACCTAGAGCCGATTTTGAAAAAAACATATGGCGTTGTAGTATATCAAGAGCAAATTATGGAAATTGCTTCTAAGATGGCAGGTTTTTCTCTTGGTGAAGCAGATTTGCTGCGCCGAGCAGTGAGCAAGAAAAAGCATGAGATTTTGGATCGAGAGAGGAAGCCGTTTGTAAGCGGCTGTTTAGATAAGGGTTATGACGAAGCGACGGCTCAGGCTGTATATGATTTAATTGTCCGTTTCGCTAATTATGGCTTTAATAGAAGTCATGCTGTCGCCTATAGTATGATTGCCTATCAGCTTGCGTATTTAAAAGCGAATTACCCCATTGCCTTTATGGCAGCCCTTTTAACAAGCGCGATCGGCAATGAAGAACGCATGATGCAGTATGTACGTGAAGCAAAGCGAAAGAATGTACAAATCTTTCCTCCCTCTATTCAAACTAGTGATTACCGATTTTACCCGGAGGAAGAAGGAATTCGATATAGCTTGCTTGGCATTCGCGGTATCGGCAGCGCAACGGTAAGAGATATTTTGCAGGAGCGGCGCAAAGGGGCATTTACAGACCTGTTTCAATTCTGCGTCCGTTTGCCGTCGCGAACAGCAAATCGAAAGCATCTAGAATTGCTGATTGGAGCAGGCTGCTTTGACTGTTTTGGAGTAGAACGGGCTTCCTTGCTTGCAAGCATAGATACGGCATTAGAATATGCCGCACTTGTTAGACCGGATGATGCAAACCAAGCTGAGATGTTTTTGGATGAGGATCTTGTACCGAAACCGTCGTATGCAGAAGCACCCCCGATGCAATTTGCGGCACGGCTTCGCTTAGAAAAAGAAACGCTAGGTTTATATGTATCTGGTTATCCGACGCAGGAATATGAATCCTTTATACAGGAGTTGCAAATTCCGACACTTTCGGAGGCAGTTCAAAGCCAAAGTAAAAGTATTCGTTCGATTGTATTTATAGTAGAGGTGAAAGTAATTCGGACAAAAGCAATGCAAAATATGGCCTTTTTGACTATCTGCGATAAAGAGGAAGAATGGGAGGCAGTCATATTTCCAGATACGTATGCGCAGTTCCGTTCTATTGTGCAAGAGGATAGCACATTGCTGCTTGAAGGGGCGATGAGTGTACGTAATGGCCGAAAGCAGTGGGTAGTTAGTGGTATATATCCACTCGAACGCATAGAGGAATACGAAGCGGAACAGAATAAACGTTTGTATATCAAACTCCCGTCTCAATATGACAAAGGTCTGTTTGCAAAAATCACGAAAACTTTATTGCATTATCCGGGACTTGCCCAAGTATTTATTTACTATGAAAAAGAACATAAAATGGTACAGTTATCCCGTCCTTTTTCTGTACATCCTAATGAAGAGTGTATAAAAGTGCTAAAGGAAATTTCAGGTGCGGATAACGTTGCATTAAAAATGTGATAGACTTTTTTGTATCTTGTCCATTATAGTAATAATGAAGCTCGTGGTCAGACCACTTTGGAGAGAAGAAAAACGAAGCAGCAATCCAATATGAGGAGAGTGAGCGTTTTGTCAACACTTCGCGATGAAGCTTTACATATGCACCGAGTACACCAAGGAAAGCTTGAAACAGTTTCAAAGGTTAAGGTGGCAAACGCAAAGGATTTAAGTCTTGCGTATTCACCAGGCGTGGCAGAGCCGTGCAAAGCTATCTATGACGATAAAAGCAAGGTGTACGAATATACAGTGAAGGGGAACTTGGTCGCTGTTGTAACGGATGGCACAGCTGTATTGGGTTTAGGGAATATAGGTCCAGAGGCGGCGCTGCCTGTTATGGAAGGAAAAGCGGTGTTGTTTAAAAGCTTTGCTGGTGTTGATGCATTTCCAATCGCTTTAAATACAAACGATGTAGAAAAAATTATTGAAACTGTTAAGTTAATGGAACCAACATTTGGCGGCGTGAACCTTGAGGATATCGCAGCACCAAACTGTTTTGTTATAGAAGAACGCTTGAAGAAGGAAATAAACATTCCTGTGTTTCACGATGATCAGCACGGGACTGCAATTGTTACGGTGGCAGGACTTGTGAATGCTTTGAAATTAGTAGGTAAAAAGATGTCTGAAGTTAAAGTTGTCGCAAATGGAGCGGGCGCCGCTGGGATTGCGATTATGAAGTTGTTATATCACTATGGTGTTCGCGATATTATTATGTGTGATACAAAAGGTGCTATTTACGAAGGGCGTCCAATTGGCATGAACACAGTAAAAAATGAGATAGCAAAATATACGAATCGTGATCGTAAGCAAGGATCGCTTGCTGATGTTATTCAAGGTGCAGACGTATTTATTGGTGTATCGGCAGAGGGAGCTCTCACGAAAGAGATGGTGCAAACGATGAATCGTCAGCCAATCATTTTTGCGATGGCGAATCCTGTGCCGGAGATTATGCCGGCAGATGCGAAAGCAGCGGGTGCAGCAGTTATCGGAACGGGACGATCTGATTTCCCAAATCAGGTGAACAATGTATTAGCGTTTCCAGGAATTTTTCGCGGGGCACTTGATGTGCATGCGACGCAAATTAATGAAGAGATGAAGGTTGCTGCTGTACAGGCGATTGCAGGACTCATATCAGATGAGGAGCTACAGGCTGATTATATTATCCCGGCACCATTTGATCCACGTGTTGCTCCTCAGGTCGCGGCATATGTAGCAAAGGCAGCGATGGAGACGGGTGTAGCGCGCCGGAAGGTGAATCCAGACGAAGTAGCTGAGAAAACAAGAAGATTGGCGACTATAGGAAAACAATAAGTGGGGAATGTTCATTGACAGCAGTACAATCGAAGATATATCTAGAAATCGTTCATCAAATTCGTTCCATTATGGAGGGAGATGGTCTCAAGGCCGGCGACCGTCTCCCTTCAGAACGGGAGCTGAGTGCACGTCTGAATGTGGGGCGTTCCTCTGTACGTGAGGCGCTTCGCGCACTAGAGCTTGTAGGGTTAATTGAAACACGCCGCGGGGAAGGGACGTTTGTGAAGCGCTTTTACGAGAACGGTCTTGTCCAGTTAATTGCAGCCTTTTTGCTGCAAGATGAAAAGACAAAGCAAGATTTACTGCAGGTGAAGATGCTGCTCGAACGAAATATATTGAGCCTTTTGCTTGGCAAAACAAAAGAACAGCTTTTGCCGCTTTCGGAGCTTCTTTCCTCCAATGAAACATCGTTACTCCTTTTTCATCAAGCATTTTTTAAGCAGGCTGTTGAGCTTACAGATAATCATCTGTTATATCGTATTTGGCTTATTGTGAGCGAGTATGCAGCAACATTTTCCTATAAAGCCGAAGTGCCATTGGAAGATATAACCTCTTATAAGAACATTTATAGAGCAATAGAAAACAAGGATATGGAACAGATGATGCATTGCTACGAGGAGGCTTCAAAAGTAATCCTGGTGCACATGTAAGTTTTAGAACATACCGAAACGACATCAATCCTATTTAGCAACATATAAGGTAAAGAGAAAGGTCAGCTTGTTTTCGATATGGATAAAGCTGTATCTATTATAAAGGAGGGGTAATGTGCTAAGAGATTTGTTTATTAAGAAAAAGAAATATGCAGCAATTCCTTCAGAGCAAATGAGAAGAGATGTTCCGGACGGCCTAATGACCAAGTGTCCAGAGTGTAAAAAAATTATGTATACAAAGGAGCTTCTAAAAAACCTAAAGGTGTGTGCGAACTGCGGCTATCATCATCCGATGAATGCATGGGAGCGACTAGACAGCTTACTGGATGAACAGTCGTTTGTAGAATATGATCAAGAGATGATTTCGGCAAATCCGCTCCAGTTTGAAGGCTACGAGGAAAAGTTAGAGGGAGACCGCAAGCGAACAAAGCTCAATGAAGCAGTTGTAACGGGCGAGGGAACAATTGATGATATGCTTGTTGTTGTCGCGGTAATGGATTCGCGTTTTCGTATGGGGAGCATGGGTTCAGTCGTCGGAGAGAAGATTGCGCGCGCGATTGAGAAAGCAGGGGAACTGCAAGTGCCGTTCCTCATTTTCACAGCATCAGGCGGTGCAAGAATGCAAGAAGGCGTATTGAGTCTAATGCAAATGGCAAAAACAAGTGCTGCGCTAAAACGTTTTAGTACAAACGGAGGTCTTATTATTTCTGTTATGACTCACCCAACTACGGGCGGTGTTTCAGCAAGCTTTGCATCACTTGGAGACTATAACCTAGCGGAACCTGGTGCTCTAATTGGGTTTGCAGGACGACGTGTCATTCAACAAACGGTGCGCGAGGAGCTGCCAGAGGATTTTCAGACTGCGGAGTTTTTGCTCCAGCATGGGCAGCTAGATGCAGTGGTGAACCGTCTTGAAATGAAGGAAACATTGAGTACGATTGTAGGGATTCATCATGTAGGGGGGACGGAGCAGTGGCAGAATTAGAATTTGAAAAGCCCATTGTCCAGCTGCGAAATAAAATTCGCGAACTGAAAGAATATACGAATAACAGCCAAATGGACTTTAGTGAGGAGATTCGTATTCTAGAGGCGAAACTCGAGAATTTGGAGAACGAAGTATACGGCAGCATGAAGGTGTGGGATCGGGTACAAATAGCCCGTCATGCGGAGCGACCGACAACTCTAGATTATATTGAACATCTGTTTACAGACTTTTTCGAGTGCCACGGTGACCGTGCTTTTGGAGATGATGCTGCTATTGTTGGAGGGATCGCCAAGTACAAAGGCACTCCCATAACGGTAATTGGACATCAGCGTGGGAAGGATACGAAGGAGAATATTCGCCGTAACTTTGGTATGCCCCATCCTGAAGGCTACCGAAAGGCACTTCGTTTAATGAAACAGGCTGAAAAATTTAAGCGTCCGATTGTTTGTTTTATTGATACGAAGGGCGCATATCCGGGAATGGCAGCGGAGGAGCGCGGACAAAGTGAGGCAATTGCGCGTAACTTGTTTGAAATGGCAGGCCTAGCCGTTCCGATTGTCTGTATTGTCATTGGTGAAGGAGGAAGCGGCGGCGCATTAGGACTCGGTGTCGGGAATTATGTGCATATGCTGGAGAATTCAACGTATTCTGTTATTTCTCCAGAAGGGGCCGCAACTATTCTTTGGAAAGATGCAAGCAAAGCAAAGGAAGCAGCAGAGGCGATGGGCATTACGGCAGCGGATTTGAAGCGTCTGGGCATTATTGATGAAATCATTCCTGAGGTGCGGGGAGGAGCACATCGTGATGTGAAGCAGCAGGCGAAACTCATGGATGAAGTGCTGAGGCAGTCACTAGAGAAGCTAAGACAGATGACCGAAGAAGAGCTTCTTGAGCAAAGATATGAGAAGTATATGAAAATGGGGCAGGTTTCGTTTGCTGAGGAATCAATTGGGGCACAATAAAAGCGTAAGCTCCCTGTTTTGTTTAGTCGACAGGCAAACAAGCGTGTCTCTGTAGTGAAGCCGAGTATGGAATCTTTCCATATGTTCTATGCGGTTCAGGAACTTTTATGTGTGAGAACAATTTGGGGACTGAAGTAGATCGCATACGCTAGACGATATTCCAAAAGCTATACACCCTTACTTAATAGAAAAAAACGTGCATTTCTTTCTCAGAATGCACGTTTTTTCTTCTCAAATATGCATCTTCCCATTGTGCTTCCGTAATTTTTCATGGTATTTTATTAGAGGGCAAATAAACTTTCGAGGTGATTGCAGATGAAACGTATTGGAGTTTTAACAAGCGGCGGAGATTCGCCGGGAATGAATGCTGCTGTGCGCGCTGTTGTCCGCAAAGCAATTTATCATGACGTGGAAGTATACGGTGTGTATCATGGATACTCCGGTCTTATTTCAGGTCATATCGAAAAGCTAGAGCTTGGTTCTGTTGGTGACATTATTCATCGCGGAGGAACAAAGCTGTATTCAGCAAGATGTCCGGAGTTTAGAACATTAGAAGGACAAATGCAAGGCATTGAGCAATTGAAAAAATTCGGTATTGAAGGCCTGGTTGTCATTGGCGGCGACGGTTCTTATCAAGGAGCGAAAAAGCTAACAGAACATGGTTATCCTTGTATAGGCGTTCCTGGAACAATTGATAACGATATTCCGGGTACTGATTTTACAATTGGTTTTGATACAGCACTGAACACAGTAATCGATGCAATCGATAAAATTCGTGATACAGCAACTTCCCACGAACGTACATATGTAATTGAAGTTATGGGTCGACATGCTGGGGATATTGCGCTGTGGGCTGGTTTGGCGGATGGTGCGGAAACAATTTTGGTTCCGGAAGTAGACTTTGACATGCAAGATATCATTGCACGTTTAAAACGAGGTCACGAACGCGGCAAGAAGCACAGTATTATTGTAGTAGCTGAAGGGGTAGGCAGTGCGATTGAGATTGGTAAGAACATTGAAGAGGCAACTAGTCTGGATACGCGCGTAACAGTGTTAGGTCACGTACAACGCGGTGGTTCTCCAAGTGCATTTGACCGCGTATTAGCTAGCCGTTTAGGGGCAAGAGCGGTTGAACTTCTTTTAGAAGGACAAGGCGGCCGTTGTGTTGGGATTCAAAACAACAAGCTTGTAGACCATGATATCATTGAAGCATTAGCACAGAAGCACACAATTGATGAAGATATGTATCGATTATCTCAGGAATTATCCATTTAGTAGGACATAATTGAAATTTGGTACGTCAAAATTGGGAACGTTTCCATAAAAAAGCGGAGGTATTGTATGCGTAAGACGAAAATAGTATGTACTATTGGACCGGCAAGTGAAAGTATTGAGAAGCTAACGCAACTCATGGAAGCAGGTATGAATGTTGCACGTTTGAATTTCTCACATGGCAGTCACGAGGAGCATGCAGCACGTATTACTAATATTCGTGAAGCGGCAAAGCAAACAGGAAAAACAATTGCAATTTTGCTTGATACAAAGGGCCCTGAAATTCGTACGCACGATTTTGAGAATGGACAAGCGGAATTAAAAACAGGTCAGGAAGTTATTATTTCCATGGAGCAGGTTTTAGGAACAGCGGAAAAATTCTCAGTATCCTATACAGGCTTGTATGATGATGTTGATACAGGATCACGCATTTTAATTGATGACGGTTTGATTGAATTAGAGGTTATTGGTAAAGCAAATGGTGAAATTCGTACCAAAGTATTAAATAGCGGTCTTGTTAAAAATAAAAAGGGTGTAAACGTACCAAATGTAAGTATCAAGTTGCCTGGTATCACTGAAAAAGACGTGCAGGATATTCTTTTTGGTGTTGAGCAGGGCGTAGACTTTATCGCGGCTTCCTTTGTGCGTAAAGCATCTGACGTTTTAGAAATTCGTGAGCTGTTAGCAGAAAAAGGCGCGAAACACATTCAAATCATTCCAAAAATCGAAAACCAAGAGGGTATTGACAATATTGATGCCATTCTAGAGGTTTCCAACGGTCTTATGGTTGCTCGTGGTGACCTGGGTGTAGAAATCCC
Organism: Bacillus sp. OTU530; assembly: GCF_038440375.1. Classification (NCBI taxonomy): domain Bacteria; kingdom Bacillati; phylum Bacillota; class Bacilli; order Caryophanales; family Bacillaceae; genus Bacillus; species Bacillus sp. OTU530. The sequence continues at coordinate 150,633 of NZ_JASATP010000006.1, read as the reverse complement.
GCCAGAAGAAGTACCACTCGTACAAAAGAGCCTAATTAACAAGTGTAATCTTCAAGGAAAGCCTGTTATTACAGCAACACAAATGCTTGATAGCATGCAACGCAACCCTCGTCCGACACGCGCTGAAGCAAGTGACGTAGCCAACGCAATTTTTGACGGTACAGATGCAATTATGCTTTCTGGTGAAACTGCTGCGGGACAATATCCTGTAGAATCAGTTAAAATGATGGCGACTATTGCTACTCGCGTAGAAAGATCTCTAGTATATCAAGATATCTTCCGCAAGCGTATTGAAGAAGTACGCCCAAGTATTGCAGATGCAATCTGTCAATCAGTTGCGCATACAGCTCTTTCTTTAGATGTGGTAGCAATTGTAGCGCCTACAGAGAGTGGTCATACAGCAAAAATGATCTCTAAATATCGTCCAAAGTCTCCAATTATTGCGGTTTCTGCAGATGATCGTGTATGTCGTAAGCTTGCACTTGTATGGGGTGTACAAGCATATTTAGCACAAGATCCTGTATATTCTACGGATGAAATGCTTGAGGGCGCTATTCAAGCATCTAAAGACACAGGCATTGTAAAATCAGGAGATACAGTTGTAATCGCAGCAGGTGTGCCTATTGGTGAAACAGGAACAACAAACTTAATGAAGGTTCATGTTGTAGGCGAGCAAATTGTTAAAGGGCAAGGTATTGGCCGCAAAAGCAGCAAAGGGCGAGTTGTTGTTGCGAAAACGGCTGAAGAAGCACTTGCAAAGATGCACCCAGGAGCTATTTTAGTTACAACTAGCACAGACAAGGATATGATGCCGGCAGTTGAACAAGCAAGCGCGCTTGTAATTGAAGAAGGCGGTTTAACAAGTCATGCTGCTGTTGTAGGGGTATCTATCGGTATTCCAGTTATCGTAGGTGTAAATAACGCTACTTCTATTCTAAAGGATGATCAGGAAGTAACAGTTGATGCAGCACGAGGGATTGTTTATAACGGACATGCAATAGTTCTATAAGGGATAAGGAAGGGAGAGAGTGAATCTCTCCCTTTTTCTCACATTTAAGAGAGTATAAATTTCCAGCTGGAAGACAATTCGACATAGTTAGAAATTTTAGGAATACAGTATAAGTGCAACTACGCCTCTGTCTTCGCCCAAGAGCGGAGCTTGCCAATCGACGAGTTTTCTTTATTCGACTAGGAAAAATTTTGAGGGGTGTCTAGCTCACATTGTCTGCTTCAGCTCTCCAGAATGTTTTTCGGTGAAAAGGCTGGATTATGGAAATTTATTCTTAATAGGAGGGAAAATAATGGTGAAGCTTCTTATCCTCTTGTTTATTATTGTACCTGCTTTAGAGGTTACACTGCTTGTGGCGTCGAGTCATTGGATTGGTATTTGGCCGACATTTTTGATGATTATAGCAACCGGAATCATTGGCGCATATTTAGCAAAGAAGCAAGGAATAGCAGTGTTGCGAGAGGTGCAGTATCGTCTGAGCCGCGGGCAAATGCCGACAGAATCTCTTCTAGATGGAGGTTGTATTTTGATTGGCGGAATATTGCTGCTTACACCAGGCTATGCTACCGATATTATCGGTTTTTTACTTCTGTTTCCTATTACAAGAAAGATTGTTACATATTGGTTCTTGAAATGGATCGAGAAGAAAATAAAGAAAAATAACCAAACAATCATTTGGAAATAAAAAGCGATTCGGTCACAGTCCGAATCGCTTTTTATCACCTTAGGAAAGTGAAAATTTCCAGGAGGAAAGGAGTTTGACGTGTCAGGAAATTTTAAGAGCAAAGTGTAAGTGCAACTATGCCTCTGTCTTCGCCCTGCAGGCTATTTAGCATCTTTAATAAAGCGCCAAAGATCACGAAATACCTTTGCGTCATACAATGTTTTAAGAAGAACAAGCGTTGCTGGACCGATAATCAGACCAAGAAAACCGTATAGCTTGAACCCAACAAAAAGCGCAATAAGTGTTGGAAGCGGGTCGAGACCGATATTGGAGGATAGTACTTTCGGTTCCATAATTTGTCGCTGTACAATGACGACGATATATAAAACAAGAAGTCCAACAGCGAGCGGAGTACTGCCTGTGAAGTAGGCGTATAAAATCCACGGTACAAATACTGCTCCTGTTCCAAGATACGGTAATAGATCAACAATTCCAGTCACGATAGCAATTGTAATAGCATATGGCACACGCAAAACAAGCAATCCGACAAGTACGATAATGGTTGTCATTGAGACAAGCGTAAATTGCGCTTTAATGAAGCCAAGGAGCGCTTTACGCAAATTTCCAAAAATCGTTTCACTATATAGATGAATACGTGTTGGCAGTATGCGCTTTAGACGTTGCCTCATTTTGTACCAATCATTGCTAATGAAAAACGTGGCAAGCAAAATGAAAATCAGAACGGTTGCTGTGGTTGGAAGAACGCGTAAAAAATTGGTCAATCCGCTCAAAATGGATGTAAGTAAATCTTGCGCCTTTTGTGTGAGGTCTGAACCAAGATTTTGAATATTAGAGGAGATTGTATTTTGCTGCGTCTCTCCAAGACGATTAAATTTTGTAGCTAAATCTTCATATAACGGCATGATATTATGAACAATAATATTCTGTACATATACAACAAGTTTCGGAAATTGATTTGGCAAAATCTCAAGCAAGTACGTAGCAGCAGCGATGGTCTCTGTTACGAGAAGAATAACAAGCCCTACTATTGCCCCAAATACAAGGATGAGCGTTACAAACACCGCAAGCGGGCGCGGGAAGAGAAGTTTTTTCTCGAGTAGATCGACGATTGGATGCATCGCATATGCCAAACAAAGAGCAATAATAAATGGATATACTAGACCTGAGATATAAAAAAGAATGTACAGGCCAATTATAATTAACGCTGCCACAAAAATAAGCCGAAGCCCCATGTACAGGTAATCTCGATTTAAAATGGAACATTCCTCCTGTTCGGAGTGTATTTTTTTTTATATTATGGGGAAGGTGAAGTTTTTCCCATCTCTTATTTTACATCGTATTAAGGAGAAAAAAAAGCCGTTATTAGGCAATATTTTCCTGCTTTTTCTTGGGTATTTACGAAATATTATTTTTATAGGAAAGGATAAACAAGTTATGTTTAATCAATCTGTTTTATTTTTATTCATTTTGCTTGCTATTGGCTTACTGGCTAAAAATCAATCGCTTACATTTGCTGTACTGGTGCTTCTCCTTATAAAATGGACACCCCTTAACGAAAAATTGTTTTCATACTTACAACAGAAAGGAATTAACTTTGGTGTAACAATTATTACAATTGCTGTTCTTGTCCCGATTGCCTCGGGAGAAATCGGCTTTAGACAGTTGACGGAAGCGATCAAATCCTATTATGCTTGGATTGCGTTGGCATCTGGTATTGCTGTTGCGCTGCTGGCTAAGGGAGGGCTAAGCCTGCTTGCCAGTGATCCTCATATTACAACTGCACTTGTTCTTGGAACAGTGATAGCAGTTGCGCTTTTTAATGGGGTGGCGGTTGGGCCTCTTGTTGGGGCGGGTATTGCATATATGGTGCTGCATGTGGTACAAATATTAAAGTAGAGCATTTTTATCTTGATATAAATTATCTGAATTCTTTTCATTCACAAAAGTCAGATAATTGTTTATAATGGTACGTAAGGGAGTGCCTGGGATAGATCAACAACGAGAATTGTGTGGTGGAAAAGTAGCACCAACATAAAACAATGCCAAGGTGCATTGTTTTATGTCGTGTTATTTTTCGTCTCGGCGCTTTAGGGTTGGGGAGAAATTTGTGGAAAAGGAGAGATTACTATGGCAGTTACTCGAGGTCTTGAAGGGGTAGTAGCCACAACCTCATCGATTAGTTCTATTATTGATGACACTTTAACATATGTAGGCTACACAATCGATGACTTGGCAGAGCACGCTTCGTTTGAAGAGGTTGTGTATTTATTGTGGCACCGCAAGCTTCCAAACAAAACAGAACTAGAGGAGCTAAAATCTCAGCTAGCTGAAAACGCGCAAATTCCTGCAGAAATTATCGCATATCTAAAAGCAACAAACTTAAATACAGCCCATCCAATGTCTGTCCTTCGTACAGTTATTTCCATGCTATCCTTATATGATGAAAGCGCAGAATCGATGGAAGGAAAATCTAATTATTTGAAAGCGGTTAAACTACAAGCACAGGTCTCAACAATTGTAGCCGCATATTCCCGTATCCGCAAAGGCTTGGAACCAGTTGCTCCCAATACAAAACTCAGCTTCGCAGCTAACTTTTTGTACATGCTGAATAATAGAGAGCCGAATGAAATTGAGATTCAAGCATTTGACAAAGCGCTCGTTCTTCATGCTGACCATGAGCTGAATGCATCGACATTTACGGCGCGTGTGTGCGTAGCGACGCTTTCGGATGTGTATTCTGGTATTACAGCTGCAATTGGAGCGTTAAAAGGCCCTCTTCATGGTGGTGCAAATGAAAATGTGATGAAGATGCTTATGGAGATTGGCGATGTAGAAAATGTAGAGCCATACATCTTAAATGCGTTGAACAACAAAGTAAAGATTATGGGCTTTGGACATCGTGTATATAGAGGTGGAGATCCACGCGCAAAGCACTTAAAGGAAATGTCCAAGAAGATTGGTGAAGTTACAGGCGAAACGAAATGGTATGAAATGTCCTTGCAAATTGAGGAAATCGTAACATCTTCCAAAAATTTACCGCCAAATGTAGATTTCTATTCTGCTTCTATGTACCATTGTTTAGGAATTGATCATGATTTATTTACACCAATTTTTGCGATCAGCCGCATGTCTGGTTGGCTTGCGCACATTCTTGAGCAGTACGAAAACAATCGCCTAATCCGTCCGCGTGCGGATTATACAGGTCCTACACATCAAACGTATGTGCCTGTTGAGAAAAGAGGATAATTTTTGTTTGAAAGTTTGCCTGTTTCGGGTAGACTGAATAGTGGCAATATGACAACTAGTTATTGAGGTTGATTAGGACCCGCTTGCGGGTCTCTAGTCTGTTTCATACATATTTTATAAGCATGGGGGTAATTACATTGACTACAGGTGAAAAAATTACAGTAACGAACGGTGTATTGAACGTACCAAACAACCCAATCATTCCTTTCATCGAAGGAGATGGAACAGGTCCGGATATTTGGGCAGCTTCTGTACGTGTATTAGACGCAGCAGTTGAAAAAGCATACAAAGGCGAGAAGAAAATCGCTTGGAAGGAAGTACTTGCGGGTGAGAAAGCCTTTAACCAAACAGGTGAGTGGCTTCCTCAAGAAACACTTAATTTAATTGATGAGTACTTGCTTGCGATCAAAGGTCCTTTAACAACTCCAGTAGGCGGCGGTATTCGTTCTCTAAACGTGGCATTGCGTCAAGAACTTGACTTGTATGTATGTGTACGTCCTGTTCGCTATTTTGAAGGCGTTCCGTCACCAGTAAAGCGTCCAGAAGACACTGATATGGTAATTTTCCGTGAAAATACTGAGGACATCTATGCAGGTATTGAATATCAAAAAGGCTCTGCAGAAGTCCAAAAGGTGCTTGAATTCCTGCAAACTGAAATGGGCGTAAAGAAAATCCGCTTCCCTGAAACATCTGGTATCGGTATTAAGCCTGTTTCTGAAGAGGGAACAAAGCGTTTGGTTCGCGCAGCTATCCAATATGCAGTTGATCATGGCCGTAAATCTGTAACGCTTGTTCACAAAGGAAACATTATGAAGTTTACAGAAGGTGCGTTCAAGAACTGGGGTTACGAAGTGGCTGAGCAAGAGTTCAGCGATCAAGTGTTCACTTGGGCGCAATACGATCGTCTTGTAGAAGAGCAAGGCAAGCAAGCAGCGAATGAAGCGCAAGCAGCAGCAGAAGCAGCTGGCAAAATCATCGTGAAGGATTCTATTGCAGATATTTTCTTGCAACAAATTTTAACTCGTCCAAAAGAGTTCGACGTAGTGGCAACAATGAACTTAAACGGCGACTATATTTCTGATGCATTAGCAGCACAAGTAGGTGGCATTGGTATTGCACCTGGCGCTAACATCAACTACGTAACAGGACATGCTATTTTCGAAGCGACACACGGTACAGCTCCGAAGTATGCAGGACTTGATAAAGTGAATCCGTCTTCTGTTATCCTTTCAGGCGTATTAATGCTTGAGCATCTTGGCTGGAACGAAGCAGCAAACCTAATTGTAGGATCTATGGAGAAAACAATTGCTTCTAAAGTAGTAACATACGATTTCGCACGTTTAATGGACGGAGCAACAGAAGTAAAATGCTCTGAGTTTGGCGACGAGTTAATTAAGAACATGGACACGGTTCAAGTAAACGCGTAAGCAGGTTTCAGGTGTATTAACGCTTGAACATCTTGGCTGAAACGAAGCTGCAAACCTGATTGGATAGGGTCTATGAAGAAAACAATTGCTTCTAAAGTGTTAACATACGATTTCGCACGTTTAATGGACGGAGCAACAGAAGGAAATGCTCTGGGTTTGGCGATAAGTTAATTAAAAACATGGAGCGCGTTTCAAGTAAACGCGTAACAGGAGCAGGGGGAATTCTCATGACAATCAAACGTAAAAAGGTTTCTGTTGTCGGTGCAGGGTTTACGGGAGCAACAACAGCATTCTTACTAGCGCAAAGGGAATTAGCTGATGTAGTATTAGTTGATATTGCACCATTAGAAAACCCGACTAAGGGAAAAGCGCTGGACATGCTTGAAGCAAGCCCAGTACAAGGCTTTGATGCAAATATTATTGGTACTGCTGACTATGCTGACACTGCTGATTCCGATGTGGTTGTAGTTACTGCAGGAATTGCACGTAAGCCTGGTATGAGCCGTGATGATCTTGTGGCAACAAACTCCAAAATTATGAAGAGTGTAGCTAAAGAAATCGTAAAGTATTCTCCAAACACAACAATTGTTGTGTTAACGAATCCTGTTGATGCGATGACTTATACAATCTTTAAGGAGTCTGGCCTTCCAAAAGAGCGTGTAATTGGGCAGTCCGGCGTACTTGATACGGCTCGCTTCCGTACGTTTGTAGCGCAGGAATTAAACCTGTCTGTAAAGGATGTGACAGGCTTCGTATTAGGCGGTCACGGTGACGATATGGTTCCGCTCGTACGTTATTCCTATGCTGGCGGTATTCCACTGGAAACATTAATTCCAAAGGACCGTTTAGATGCGATTGTCGAGCGTACACGTAAAGGCGGCGGTGAAATCGTAAACCTTTTAGGAAACGGCAGTGCATACTACGCTCCGGCTGCTTCCCTTGTTGAAATGACAGAAGCAATCCTAAAAGATCAGCGTCGCGTATTGCCTGCTATTGCTTATTTAGAAGGTGAGTATGGCTACAGCGATTTATACTTGGGTGTTCCTGTTATTCTTGGCGGAAACGGAATTGAAAAGGTTATCGAGCTGGATCTTCTTGACGAAGAAAAAGCGGCACTTGACCGTTCTGTCGAAGCTGTACGCAACGTAATGAAAGTACTTGCTTAATAAATTTAGAAAAAAGATTCGGGGGACTCCTCGAATCTTTTTTTACATTGTAAGAAAGTATAAATTTCCAGCTAGGAGTGAATTCGACGTAATCGGAAATTTTAGGAGTACAACATAAGTGCAACTACCCCTCTGTCTTCGCCAATCGGTGACTTTTTCAAGGATGTAAGTTTTTATGTACTATTCCTTTTTTAAACAAACAGGGGATCCGGAAAGGGGTTTTCAATTTTCATATTTTTTAGTTGAATAAGAATGATGAAACCTTTAGCATAAAGAAGAGTGAATCTCTCTTTACACTTTGGGAAAGCATAAATTTCCAGCGAGAAGCGAATTCGACGCAGTCGGAAATTTTAAGAACAAAGTATAAGTGCAACTACGCCTCTGTCTTCGCCTAGCGGCTTGCCAGTCGGCGAGTCTTCTTTACAAAGAGCTGTTTGTATAAAGAAATATTTCGATCAAAAGGAGCACTGCAATGGAGCTGAACAACTGGTTAAATCGGGATATGCCTGAGGTAGCACAAAAGTTGGAAAAGATTAATATGGATCATTTTTTCAAGGAAAAGACAATTGGCTTTGCTGGTAAAGAGATTGTCTACAAGGTATTGTTTCATTTGCGCTCTGCATTGTTTCCTGGGGTGTACGAAAACTACCCTATTGATGAGACGAGAGCAAACATTCTAATCGGGAATCGAATCCGAAATGCGGCTGTAGATTTGAGTAACTTAATCGAGAAGGCCTTTAAGAATGAGTGTGCGATGAAGTATAAAACATTGGTGGAACGACGGGATCGTGCAAATGAAATTACGATCCATTTGATTAATAAGCTGCCTGAAATACGCGAAACGTTAAATACAGATATTGAGGCTGCCTATAATGGGGACCCAGCAGCATTAAATACGGAAGAAATCTTGCTTAGCTATCCTTCTATCGAGGCTATTAGTATATACAGAATTGCGCACGTATTATACGAGATGCATGTACCTCTCATACCGAGAATGATGTCGGAATATGCTCATCAGCTAACGGGAATTGATATTCATCCGGGCGCTGAAATCGGAGAAAGCTTCTTTATTGATCACGGGACAGGCGTTGTAATCGGTGAAACATGTATTATTGGGAAGAATGTAAAAATATATCAAGGTGTGACACTCGGAGCAAAAAGTTTTCCGCTTGATGAGAATGGGAATCCGATAAAAGGAATCAAGAGGCACCCTGAAATCGAGGAGGGGGTTGTGATTTATGCTGGTGCTACAATTCTTGGAGGAGATACAGTAGTAGGGCATGATTCTACCATCGGGGGCAATGTTTGGCTCACTCATTCTGTTCCACCGTTTTCACAAGTGTATAATTCTCAGCCATCGCCGACTATTACACAAAGCGTTCCGAAATAAAGCAGCTATACCTATCGGAAGGAAACCTCCTTCAACAATATGCCCTGCTTGGGGCAGTGTGGGGCTTTAGGTTGAGCAATTATTTGTTTTCTAGTATGATACAACTAATAAAATAGACAAATATTCATTGGATGAGGAAGGGTTTTACTTTTTAATCTGGAGGCGTAGAATGAGCAATCGTATTTTAGTAGTGGATGATGAGGAATTTATCTTAACGTTAATAGAATTTAATTTACAGCAAGCTGGATTTGAAGTCATCACCGCTATGGATGGAGCAGAGGGTCTTCGTAAAGCAACAGAAGAAAATCCGGATTTGATTATATTAGATTTAATGCTGCCGAAAATGGATGGAATGGAAGTATGTAAGGAACTTCGGCTGCGTCGTATCATGACGCCGATTTTAATGCTAACCGCTAAAGATGATGAATTTGATAAGGTACTCGGTCTTGAATTAGGCGCAGATGATTATATGACAAAGCCGTTCAGCCCTAGAGAGGTTATTGCGCGAGTTAAAGCGATTTTGCGCCGGACGAGAATGAGTGATGATAACGCACAGGAAGAGCAAGATACGAGCCGTATTATGATTGCTGATTTGAAAATTATGCCGGAGTATTACGAAGCATACTACCGCGGGGAGAAGCTGGAGCTAACACCAAAGGAATTTGAACTTCTTGTCTATTTGGCTAAGCATAAGGGGCGTGTACTAACTCGTGATCAACTGTTAAGTGCCGTTTGGAACTATGACTTTGCCGGAGATACTCGTATTGTGGATGTTCATATTAGTCATTTGCGCGATAAAATCGAGAGCAATACAAAAAAGCCAGTTTATATTAAAACAATTCGCGGTTTAGGGTATAAGCTGGAAGAGCCGAAAATCAATGAATAAGTTTCGCTCGAAACTTCTTCTAGCCTTGATTTCATTGATTGTTGCGGTCCTTGTTGGATTAGGGCTGTTGCTGGGTCAGCTTTTTAAAGGCTTTTATATTGAGAACTTCAATGAACGAATGGAAAGAGAGCTTCGCTATACCGCTTCTGTTTTGGAGAAAACAGGAATTCATGAAACATTGCTTCGTCCGGAGACTCTTATTCAGATACAAGAGAAGCTGAAGGTAAACATTACCCTATTAGATTTAAAAGGGAAACTGTTATACGGTTCAGAGGAGAAGAAGGACCAGGATAATACGGAAGCAGTGCAAAAGCTTTTGTCAGATTTAAAGGACAATCCTCAAAATGTAGAGATGAGGTATACGGGCAACGATACGTATTATTATGGGGTATTATTGAGTGACAGGCGCTATGATGAAGCGTATTTAATCGTACATTTGTCGATGAACTCATTTTCATATATGCAGCAAAAAGTATGGGGCTTGCTTATTAGCAGCTTTTTTATCGCATTTATTGTCATCCTTTTATTAGGGCTTAGAATTATTGCCCAGTATACAAAACCGATTGAATCGGCGACAAGAGTTGCGATTGAGCTTGCGAAGGGAAATTATAAGGCTCGTGCGTATGAAAATCGTGCTGATGAAACGGGCATGCTGAGTCAGGCAATCAATATTTTAGCACGGAACTTGCAGGAGATGACATTAGCACAGGAGATGCAGCAGGACCGTTTGCATACGCTTATTGAGAACATGGGAAGCGGCATGATTTTAATTGATAGCCGCGGATATATTAGTCTTGTAAATCGCTCATACAAAGAAACGTTTCATGCGACAAATGAGCGATATTTAGATCGTCTTTATTATGAGGCATTTGATCATCAGGAAATCATTGAACTTGTCGAAGAGATTTTCATGACGGAGGTAAAGGTACGTAAGCAAATGCTGCTGCCTCTAGGAATTGAGCGTAAGCATTTTGAAGTATACGGTGCACCGATTATTGGGACAAATCATGAGTGGAAGGGAATTATTCTTGTGTTCCATGATATTACTGAGCTGAAAAGGTTAGAGCAAATGCGAAAGGACTTTTTAGCGAATGTATCGCATGAGCTGAAGACGCCGATTACTTCTATTAAGGGCTTTTCTGAAACGCTGCTTGACGGGGCAATGGAGGATCGAAAGCTTCGGGAATATTTTTTAACTATTATTTTGAAAGAAAGCGATCGAATGCAAAACTTGATTGCCGATTTATTAGATTTATCTAAAATTGAGCAACAAGGCTTTAAGCTGCAAATGGGAAATGTGAATTTAAAGATGCTACTTGAGGAAATTGAAGTGATGCTAAGGGGAAAAGCAGCTAATAAAACAATTGATTTGCAGCTGCAAGCAGCTCAGGATGTCACCATTCCTGGAGATCCGCATCGAATGAAGCAAATTTTTCTTAACCTAATTAGTAATGCAATTGTGTATACACCGGCAGGAGGAAGGGTTGTTGTCTCCCTAGAGACATCTCATCATTGGGTGAGCGTAAAAGTATCAGATACAGGGATTGGTATTGAGAAAGCTGAAATTCCACGGATTTTTGAACGCTTTTACCGCGTGGACAAAGCACGCAGCCGTAATACGGGCGGTACAGGCCTTGGTCTGTCCATCGTAAAGCATCTTGTTGAAGCGCATCGCGGACTTATTACGGTAGAAAGTGATGTAGGGGTCGGTACTACTTTTACAGTGATGCTTCGTCAGAAACAGAATTAGACAAATTTACAGTATATTAACAATATATTTATTTTATATTAATAAAGATTTGTTATTCTAGTTAACGAAAACCCCTTCATCCAAGGAGTAGTTCAAGGCGGAAGCATGATTTTCCGTTTCCGCCTGCCTTTTTATCTTGTAACAACAGGTGAAATATAGCATGAAGGCAACTGGCTGTAGTGGAAATGGATACATGTAAGATCTAAGTGTATCTGCATCTTTGTCCTCGCCGAACAGTTCCTGAATTGGTGAGAGCTCTCTTGCAAAATCCTGTGTATATACTTTTATTAAGCCGTTATTTTCCTTCTCTCGTTAGGTCATGCTAATATAGAGGAGGGAAGAAACGGTTTTTTGTTTTATACTTTAAGAAAGTATAAATTTCTAGCTGGGAGACTATTCGACGTAGTGAGAAATTTTAGGAGTAAGTATAAGTACAACTACGCCTCTGTCTTCGCCCGAAGGCAGGGCTTGCCAATCGTCGAGTTTTCTTTCTCTGATTTATGCTATATAGTGGGGAGGCTTGCATATCTTGAAGAAAAAAGTAGTATTAATTGACGGCAATAGCATCGCATACCGCGCCTTTTTTGCGTTGCCGCTGCTCAATAATGATAAGGGAATACATACAAATGCCGTGTACGGCTTTACAATGATGCTGATGCGGATTCTTGAGGAAGAGAAACCAACGCATATGCTCGTTGCATTTGATGCGGGGAAAACGACATTCCGTCATAAAACCTTCGGGGAATACAAGGGGGGGCGTCAAAAAACACCGCCAGAACTGTCAGAGCAATTTCCATTTATTCGTGAGCTTCTGGACAATCTTCAAATTTCCCGTTATGAGCTTGAAAATTATGAAGCTGACGATATTATCGGCACATTAGCGAAAGAAGCGGATGTAGACGGTGCTGAAGTGAGAGTTATTTCAGGAGATCGCGACCTTATTCAGCTTGTGTCGGAGCATACGAGTGTACTAATTACGAGAAAAGGTATTACGGAAGTTGATGAATACACGCCAGAAACCTTATTTGAAAAGCTGTCGCTCCAGCCGGATCAAATTATTGATATGAAAGGTCTAATGGGCGATCCGTCCGATAACATTCCGGGCGTACCTGGTGTAGGGGAAAAGACGGCAATTAAGCTGCTCAAGGAGTTTGGGACAATAGAAAAACTGTATGAAAACTTAGGCAGCGTCAGCGGAAAGAAGCTAAAGGAAAAGCTCGAAGAACATGAACAGCAGGCCTTGATGAGCAAGGAGTTGGCAACCATTTATAGGGAAGCGCCAATTACACTTCATTTACAGGATATTGAATACAAAGGGTACGAGCAGGAAGCTGTTATCCCTCTTTTCAAGCAGCTAGGCTTCAATTCCTTGCTGGATAAGTTCCAGCTTCCAGGAGAAGTAGCGGAAACGGTGCTAGATGAGCTATCGTTTACCGTTGTGGAGGAAGTAAATGAGAATATACTGCGAAGCGGAAGTTCGATAATTGTTGAGGTGCAGGAAGAAAACTATCATGGTGCTGAGGTGCAGGGCTTCGGTATTACCAATGAGACGGGCAGCTATTTTATTCCTGCGGAAGCCGGACTGAACTCAGAACGCTTTCGAGAATGGCTTGCTGATGATAGTGTGAAAAAAAGCATATTCGATGTGAAACGGGCAATCGTCGCTTTAAAGTGGAAGGGTCTAGAGCTAAGAGGAATTGATTTCGACTTGCTGCTTGCTGCTTATTTGCTTGATCCATCCGAGACAGATAAGGATTTTCGCGCTGTTGCGAAGATGAAGGATGCTCATGCAGTGAAATCCGATGAAGAGGTGTATGGCAAAGGTGCGAAGCGGGCCGTTCCAAATCAAGAGGTTTTATCGGAGCACGTGGCACGCAAATCTCGGGTGCTGTATGAGGTGAAAGAATCATTTGTCTTAGAATTGAAAAAGAATGAGCAGTATGGACTGTTTACAGATTTAGAGCTGCCATTATCTCGAGTGCTCGGGGAAATGGAGTATATGGGCGTGAAAGTAGACACGAATCGTTTGCTGCGTATGGGAGAGGATTTGTCCGTACAGTTGCAGGCGATTGAAAAAGATATTCATGAGCTAGCAGGCAGTGAATTTAATATTAACTCACCAAAGCAGCTAGGGGTTATTTTATTTGATAAGCTAAACTTGCCGGTATTCAAAAAAACAAAAACAGGTTATTCAACTTCAGCAGATGTGCTTGAGAAGTTAATTGACCATCATGAAATCGTTCCAAAAATCCTGCATTATCGCCAGCTTGGAAAATTATATTCAACGTACATTGAGGGGCTGCTTAAGGTTGTGCATAGTGATTCCTCCAAAATCCATACACGCTTTCAGCAGGCGCTAACCCAAACAGGACGCCTAAGCTCGACGGAGCCGAACCTGCAAAACATTCCGATTCGGCTTGAAGAAGGCCGGAAAATTCGCGAAGCGTTCATCCCATCGCAGGAAGGGTGGGTTATATTTGCGGCAGACTATTCGCAAATCGAGCTGCGTGTTCTTGCTCACATTGCCAAGGATAAAGGCTTAATGGATGCGTTTTTGCAGGATATGGATGTTCATACGAAAACCGCGATGGATGTATTTGGCGTAAATCAGGATGAAGTAACATCTAATATGAGACGTCAAGCAAAGGCGGTAAATTTCGGAATTGTATATGGAATTAGCGATTATGGCTTATCGCAAAACCTTGGGATTACAAGAAAAGCTGCTGCTGACTTTATTGAAACATACTTCCGAAGCTTTCCTGGTGTAAAGGAGTATATGGACAGCATTGTGCAGGAAGCGAAGCAAGCAGGGTATGTAACAACGCTATTAAATCGCCGTCGCTATATTCCTGAAATTACGAGTCGTAATTTTAATTTACGAAGCTTTGCCGAGCGTACTGCGATGAATACACCTATTCAAGGAAGTGCGGCTGATATTATTAAGCAGGCGATGATTGTAATGTTTGAGCGTTTGCAGGAGGAAAAGTTAACTGCGCGTCTCCTGCTTCAGGTACACGACGAATTGATTTTCGAGGCTCCGAAGGAAGAAATCGAAAAATTGGAGAAACTTGTTCCAGAAGTGATGGAGCATGCGGTTGAGTTAGCTGTGCCATTAAAGGTGGACTACTCCTATGGTCCAACATGGTATGATGCAAAATAAAGGACTGTGACAAAACTCCCTCTAATTGTGAGGGAGTTTTGTTTGCCCTGTGATAAGGTATAAACTTCCAGATAGAGGCGAATTCGCCGTGGTCGGAAATGTTAAGAATACAGGATAAGTGCAGCTATACCTCTGTCTTCACCCAAGGGCCGGCGAGTTTTCAGCACCTAGAAGCTTCATGATAACAATGTAAGGATGTGATAGATATGCCTGAACTGCCAGAGGTAGAAACGGTGAGACGAACGCTAGAGATACTTGTCAAAGGAAAGCAAATTGAAGATGTAATTGTAACATATGGAAAACTTGTCAAAGAGCCCGATGACGTCAAATTATTTCAGGAGATGCTAAAGGGTGAAATCATTGAAGGAATACGGCGAAGAGGGAAGTTTTTATTAATTGATTTAACGCACTATACGCTTGTCTCTCATTTGCGCATGGAAGGGAAGTACCGTCTGCAGGATGCGGGTGAGCCTGTGGACAAGCATACACATGTACGTTTTCAGTTTACCGATGGAACTGAGCTGCACTACAATGACGTTCGTAAATTTGGGACGATGCATATGTATAAAAAAGGAGAAGAGCATCTTTGTCCGTCTCTTGCCGATTTAGGGCCAGAGCCTTTTTCAGACGAGCTGACTGCGGTATATTTGATGGGAAAGCTGAAGAAAACGCAGCGGAAAATTAAGGCTGTTCTGTTGGATCAGCGTATACTTGTTGGACTGGGAAATATTTATGTAGATGAGGTACTATTTCGTTCTCGTATTCACCCAGAACGGGAGGCTTCTTCCTTACAGCCTTCTGAAATTGAAGCAATGCAGAAGGAAATTGTTGCAACGCTAACAGAAGCGGTGGAAAAGGGTGGTAGCACGATCCGGACATATATCAATTCTCAAGGACAAATTGGGACGTTCCAGAAAAGTTTATATGTCTATGGCCGAAAGGGGGAATCTTGCCCATCATGTGGGACGCCAATTGAGAAAACAGTTGTTGGCGGACGAGGTACGCACTATTGCCCAATTTGCCAAAACTAAAAAGGACAATAACATCGGATAGGCTTTTGTCATATATATACACCATATGAACATAAACGAAGCTTTTCCCTGAATCTAAAGGGAAAGGCGGACATATGGAAGGGAGCCCGACGATGCACCATTATGTTGCTTTGTTTCTTTTGGCATTGACGCTAAGCCTTGACAGCTGCAGCGTAGGCCTTACGTATGGACTGAGAAAGGTGAGGATTCCGGCAAAATCAGTTATTGTAATATCCCTTTGTTCAGCAGCTGTCATGATCCTTTCTATGGGGATTGGTCATCTCGTTGCGCAAATTTTTTCACCCGCTCTCGCAACAAAGATCGGGGGGGCTGTTCTTATTGGGATAGGTGCATGGGTGTTATATCAATTTTTTCAAGCAGACAAAAAGGAAGAGCCGCCAGTAGAGGAAACAACAGTGTGGAATCTGGAAATCCGTTCTCTTGGTATTGTTATTCAAATCTTGAGGAAGCCGACGATGGCCGATTTTGATAAATCTGGTATAATTTCCGGCATTGAAGCCCTTATGTTAGGGTTAGCGCTATCGTTAGACTCTTTTGGGGCTGGGATTGGAGCTTCGTTGCTTGGGTTTTCTCCGGTGCTTCTTGCCATATTGGTTGCAGTGATGAGCTCTATATTTTTAACTGTGGGCATGAAGGTCGGTATGTGGTTTTCTGGTGTTTCATGGCTGCAGCGATTGACATTCCTGCCCGGGATTTTGCTTATTATTATTGGTATTTGGAAGATGTAGGGAGCTGCTGTAAGAAATCTGTGTCAGCTTAAATGTATTTTCTATACTTACACGTATGAGGTGATTCCCAAGAGGAGGTTTTTTTCTCTTGTGAGTCACCTCTTTCTTAGTTTTGAGAATTCAGACAGCGTAGCTTTTTGAAAAGTTTGCCGGAAGGATGAAGTATAATAATAGGGATAAAATGACAGGAGAGATGCTATATGACAATTGTAATTGGGTTAACAGGAGGTATCGCAAGCGGCAAAAGTACTGTTGCCGCTATGCTGCGTGATTTCCATATTCCCATAATTGATGCAGATATCATTGCAAGGGAAGTGGTGGAACCTGGAAAGGAAGCATATAAAGGAATTATTGATGCCTTTGGACAAGAAATCTTACAAACAAATGGAGAGATTGACCGTCAGAAGCTCGGAAGCATTGTATTTCATAATGAGGAAAAACGCCTTCTTTTGAATCGTATTGTCCACCCTGCTATTCGTATGGAAATGAACCGGCAAAAGGACATGTATATTGAACAGGGTGAGAAAGCAATTGTTCTGGATATTCCGCTTCTCTTTGAAAGCAAACTAACTTCGCTTGTCCATAAGGTGCTGCTTGTATACGTAGACGAGGAGGTACAATTACATAGGCTCATGCAGCGTAACCATTTAACAGCAGAGGAGGCGAGGGCGCGTATAGCCTCGCAAATGCCTTTAAGGAAAAAGATAACATTAGCAGATGAAGTGATTAATAATAATGGCACAATAGAACATACAAAAACTCAATTAGTCAGCATTTTAGAAAAATGGTCACTCAAATTATAACGAAATACCCATAATATGAATTTATTGGTGACTATATATCCATTTGTGTTATACTATTTATGGGGTTTATGAGTTAAAAGTATAACATAAATAGGGGGCTGGAAAATGGTGCGTGTGGCGATTAATGGGTTTGGTCGTATTGGTAGAATGGTGTTCCGTCAGGCAATTAAAGAAAGTGCATTTGAAATTACAGCGATTAATGCCAGCTATCCCGCTGAGACATTAGCTCATTTAATCAAATATGATACGGTTCATGGGAAATTTGATGGAACAGTGGAAGCGTCTGAGGATCATTTATTAGTCGATGGAAAAAAGGTGCGCTTATTAAATGAACGTGATCCAAGGAAGCTACCTTGGAAAGAGCTCGGCATTGATATCGTGATCGAAGCAACGGGGAAATTCAATGCGAAGGAAAAAGCAATGGACCATGTTGAAGCAGGGGCAAAAAAGGTTATTTTAACAGCACCAGGCAAAGGTGAGGATATTACAGTTGTAGTGGGGGTTAATGAACAGCAGCTTGATATTGCGCAGCATACTATCATTTCGAATGCCTCTTGTACGACAAACTGCCTAGCGCCTGTTGTAAAAATTCTTGATGAGCAGTTCGGTATTGAAAACGGTTTGATGACGACCGTTCACGCATATACAAATGACCAAAAAAATATTGACAACCCACACAAGGATTTACGAAGAGCACGAGCTTGTGCACAGTCTATTATTCCGACAACAACAGGAGCGGCCAAAGCGTTATCCAAGGTGCTCCCTCATCTGTCAGGCAAGCTTCATGGTATGGCCCTTCGTGTACCAACAATAAATGTATCGCTTATTGATCTTGTTGTTGATGTAAAACGAGATGTTACCGCGGAGGAAATTAACGATGCGTTTCGGGCTGCTGCCAGAAGCTCTATGATGGGAATTATTGAAGTTTGCGACGAACCGCTCGTATCAGTGGATTTTAATACAAACGCCAGCTCCGCGATTATTGATGGGTTATCCACGATGGTGATGGGAACACGTAAAGTAAAGATACTGGCGTGGTACGATAATGAATGGGGATACTCTAAACGTGTTGTAGATCTTGTAGGAATGGTTACTGAGCAGTTCGCAGCGAGAGGGAAGGCGCAGCCCGCCTAAACAGAATAGATAATGAACGTCTGCAGAGGAAGTATTGATGTTTATACATGTGGTGATCGTATTAACCTGCATGTAACAGTTGACGATATTGCAGAAAGCCTTGGTGCGACAACACACGAGAGCATCGAACCTCCGCGTGGAACTGAAGGCTTTGAAATTAACTAACGAGATGCAAAAGCTCTTTAAAAAACAATATATTTGCTTTAAAATGTAAAGAGGTGTAGAACGCACCTCTTTTTTAGTTTACACTTTAAGAAAAGGCTAAATTTTTAGCTGCAAGACAATTCGCTGCAGCTGGAAAGTTTAAGAATACAGTATAAGTAGGGCTACGCCTCTGTCTTCGCCCAAGGGCAGGCTCGCCAATCGGCGAGTTTTCTTTACACTGTAGAAAATATCATTGGTGATAGAACTATAACTTGTTGTTGTGTAGGAGGAGAGTTTTATGAGCATCATGCAGAAGGTGAAGCAGGTTTTTTCCACACATGCTGAAACAATGGATTCACACTCGGACGAACAGCTGCGCAGCCGTTATTATAAAACAAATACACAAAATGCGTTAAAGGCTGTGGAAGATGTTATTCGTGGTTTAAAAGGCTATACAGTTACATCCGTTTCTCCTGAACGCGGGGAAATGAGTGTGAATATTGCTGGATCTAGGAAAGCATTTGTTGTTGTGACTGTCATTACAATTCGTCCATTTGAGACGGCAATTGATTTCTCCGTTACGACTGAAACGCCGTTGCCGAGTGATTTCGGATTTAGTAAGAAGGTTATTATGGAGTTGTATAACCAATTGGACAAGCAGCTCGTGTTTATTGGATCGGGATTAGGCGCAAAGCTATAACGAGCAAAGGAAAAGAAATAAATGAGGAGTGGTGACGATGCGTTGTCCGAATTGTTCTCATAATGGTACAAGAGTGCTCGATTCTCGTCCGGTTGATGATGGACGATCTATTCGCAGACGCAGAGAATGCGAAAGCTGTCTATATCGTTTTACAACATTTGAGCGTGTGGAAGAGACGCCGCTGATTGTTGTCAAGAAGGACGGAACACGTGAGCAGTTTAGCAAAGAAAAAATGTTACGAGGGCTGATTAAGGCCTGTGAAAAACGGCCTGTTTCCTTGAAGCAGCTTGAAGAT
This sequence comes from Bacillus sp. OTU530, assembly GCF_038440375.1. Classification (NCBI taxonomy): domain Bacteria; kingdom Bacillati; phylum Bacillota; class Bacilli; order Caryophanales; family Bacillaceae; genus Bacillus; species Bacillus sp. OTU530. The sequence goes on along the minus strand of NZ_JASATP010000006.1, from coordinate 131,058 downwards.
GTTACACAGCATGTAGAACGAGAGCTGCGCAACATCGGGGTATCTGAGGTGGAAAGCGATAAAGTAGGGGAAATGGTAATGGAAGCGCTCAGGGATATTGATGAGGTGGCTTACGTGCGCTTCGCCTCAGTTTATCGACAATTTAAAGACTTAAATGTATTTATTGAGGAATTAAAGGATATTCTGCAAAAAGGCGGGAAGTAAGAAGAGCTTGAGGCATAAGTGCTATCGGCTCTTTTTTATCCGCATCAATATACAGTGAAAGGAATCAATTAAGATGGAAAGACAGTCATGGAGAGAGCTGCTGCCGGTGGATCGGTATCGTGTATGTGCCAGCGGACTGCTGCATGAGCATGACCGTCATATGTTAACGATGCTGTATCAGCCGTTGATTGGCAGTAAAGCAATCGGCTTATACAATACATTGTGGGGTGAACTGAAACAGTACGTTTCGGGTGGTGAAGAAAGCAATCATCATGCACTGATGATTCATATGTACATGCCGCTTCCTGAAATTTATGAAGAACGCATGAAGCTAGAGGCGTTGGGGCTATTAAAGGTGTATGTAAAAAAAGAACAGGACATCCGTTCATTTTTGTATGAATTACAGCCGCCCTTGTCGCCTAAGCAGTTTTTTGATGATGTTGTGTTAAATATCTTTTTATATAATCGTCTTGGTAAAACAAAGTACAACAAGCTGAAGCAATCCTTTTTGGAGCAGGAATCTGATGCTTCGGCTTACAGCGAAGTAACGCATTCTTTTAATGATGTGTTCCAATCGTTTTCTCCTTCGCAAATCGCCTCTTTACAGGAGGAAGTGAGTGTGCCTTCAGGATTTGCGGCACCGGGCCGGACAGCTGGCAAGGCACCGAGCATTTGGAATGATTTCTTTGACTTCGAGCTGTTTGCAGAAGGGCTTTCAGCACTTGTGCCGAAAAAGGCCCTTACGGCACATGTAAAGGAAGCTATTGTGAAGCTTGCTTATGTATACGGTATGAATGCATTGGCGATGCAAAATGTCGTGCTTGGCGCAGTAACAGAGCATCATACGATTGATATGGAAAAGCTGCGCAAAGGTGCACGAGACTGGTATCAATTTGAAAATGGAAGTGCTGTGCCCGTATTCAGCGAACGTGTGCAGCCGCTTGATGCAAGAACGATGCAGCATAAAGAACCGTCTAGTCAGGAGGAACTGCTTATTCAGCAGCTTGAGCAAATTTCACCGCGGGAGCTGTTAAAGGAAATCTCAGGCGGTACAGAGCCGACTGCGGCAGACTTAAAGATTATAGAGGACGTTATGCTGTCACAAAAGCTGTTGCCAGGTGTGGTAAATGTACTCATTTATTACGTTATGCTGAGAACAGATATGAAGCTCTCCAAAACATATGTTGAGAAAATAGCGGGGCATTGGGCACGTAAGAAAGTAACAACCGTACAGGACGCCATGATGCTCGCAAAAGAAGAAAACCGTCAATATCAAGAATGGGCTACCTCGAAAAAGACGCCGAAGAAGCGCGCAACAACGCGCAAGGAGCAGCTGCCGGAATGGCTGGAGGAACAAAAGCAACAGTCAGCAACTTCTCAGAGTCAAACAGAGAGTGCAATCGATTTGGAAGAAGAACGACGTCGCTTAGAGGAAGAGTTAAAAATGTATAAGAAGGAATAAAGGAATTTGTGTCCTTTGGAGGTGAAAAGATGGAACATGTTCAAAACTCCTTCGCCAATCTCATGAAAAATGAGGATTTCAAGAAACGATATGCTTCGTTGAAGGAGCAGGTGCTGTCACATCCGCGTATTCAACAATTTCTGCTTGAGCAAGAGGGGGAGGTAACCACTTCTATGCTTGAAGGCAGCCTTGTGAAGCTGTATGAATATATAGGTCAAAGTATGAACTGTGATGAATGTCAAACATTGGAACAATGTAAAAATATGCTGCAGGGCTACCATCCCCATCTTGTGATTCAAGGGAAACGGATTGATATTCAATATGACCGCTGTCCGCGTAAGGTGGCGTACGATGAGCGTAAAAAGCAGGAGTCTCTTATTCAAAGCTTGTATGTTCCAAGGGACATATTAGAAGCATCTATGGGAGGACTAGATCTTTCGCAATTAGAAAGAGTACAAGCAATTCGTGCCGCTAGCGAATTTCTAAAGGAATATGAGCTTGGCAAGAAGGTTAAGGGTTTATATCTATATGGACCATTTGGGGTAGGAAAGACATATATTTTAGGTGCAATTGCTAATGAATTAGCCGAACGGAAAATCTCTTCTATGCTTGTATACTTACCAGAATTCCTGCGTGAAATCAAAAGCTCCATTCAGGATAATACAATCAGTGATAAAATTGACGCGGTGAAGCGAGTACCGGTTCTGATGCTTGATGACATTGGGGCAGAAGCGATGTCAAGCTTTGTTCGAGATGATGTGTTAGGAGCTATTTTGCAATTTCGGATGCTGGAAAATCTGCCAACCTTCTTTACTTCTAATTTCAACATGCAGGAACTTGAGCATCATTTAACCTATTCGCAGCGCGGAGAAGAAGAGCGGATGAAGGCGGCTCGTATTATGGAACGAATTAAATATTTGGCGAAGCCAGTGCAAGTCAAAGGTGAGAATCGCCGCCATCAAGGGAGTAATCAAGGGGAGTAAGGACAGCTTGCTTCCTTTGTCTTTTGATGTATATACGTAGGTTTATGCAAAGGTTGTTTTACTACAGGAGAAAAGCGATTGGATTCCGCTTTTCTTTTTTTTGTCAAGAGTTTCTTGTATCATTTTTTGCTCCCCCTTTTAATATACATAAAATAGGTGATGATCTTAAAGGGGGGACAAAAGTGATCGAAATCCGCTTTGAAGAAGAGCATGATGCGCGCATGATGTACGAGCATTTGCTGAAAGGTGCGGAAACTGCGCATGAAAGTATGAGCGTGCTTTTGGAGGAATCAACAGTGGTCGTTCATATTCCGCCTGGGGACGTATGGTGTGCAGATGAAGTATTGATTCCGGCAATTATTCGTTTTATTACAGATGTGAAGGAAGAAAAATGGATTTTATCGATTTTAGAACAGGCCTTTTTATATCGCGATCAGGACGAACGGATGCAAATTCTACATATTGTTCATTCGCTATTAGACGGGAAATTGCAGGATATACCATATAAGGGTCTGCAGAAAGAAAGGAGAAGTTTGCTAGAGGCGTCTCTGGCGGAATTTGTACAAAACCCTATTTCCTTTTCCTTTGATTCCTATGTGAAGTTTCGTTTGAGGTACTATATGGCGTATTTGGTTCGATTAACAGAGCTTGCGATTGATGAATATAAGCTTGAGCAGGAGTATCAGTCCTTTGTGGAACTGCTTCGGCAGCATGTGTATACACGAAAACCTCGGCTGTCTTGCCTTCATCTCGTCTATAACGGAAGTTTCACTTTTTACGATGAACGTGGCTCTTGTTTAAATCAGGAGAGGTTGGTCCAATATATAGACGAGGGTATTGTGTACAATCAAGAGTCGTATATCGATCCTAATATTATTGCGCCGCTGTTATCGATTGCGCCGAAAACGATTTATCTATATACCGCTCATATAGATGACAATATGATTATTACAATTCGAAATGTGTTTCAAGAACGTGTAATTGTTCATACTATCGGAGAGTTTGAAAAAATGATGGGCAAGCAGGTAAGAAAACCGTAATGCTCCCTTGCTTTTCTTTTGCGTTGCGAATATAATTACGTACATAATGTGAATATAACATAAGTAATGATGAGGACATGAATTTCTTTTTACGATTCCCAGAGAGGGAGGCCTTAGGCTGTGAGCTTCCTAATACGAAAAAGTTGTTTACCACCTCTGAACTTCAGCGATGAATTGATAGTAATTGCTGACGGCAAACACCGTTATAATACTTGAGCGATTCATAGATGTGAATCGGAACAAGGGTGGAACCACGAGAAATCAACACTCGTCCCTTTTTGGGGACGGGTGTTTTTTATTTTTATGAAGGAGCTGAATGACATGGCAGAAAGTATTAAAATTACATTCCCAGATGGAGCTGTAAAGGAGTTTCCGCACGGGACAACAACAGAAGACATCGCTGCTTCCATTAGCCCTGGCTTAAAGAAAAAGGCTGTGGCAGGAAAGTTGAATGATACATTGCTTGACTTGAAGACACCTATTCAAGAGGATGGCAGCATCGCCATTGTTACATTGGATACTAAGGAAGGCGCAGAGATTTTGCGTCACTCTACAGCCCATTTGCTTGCACAGGCATTAAAGCGTTTGTATAAAGATGTGAAGCTTGGCATCGGACCAGTTATTGAAAATGGTTTTTACTACGATATCGATTTAGAAGAGCCAATTACAGCAGAAGATCTCCCGAAGATTGAGAAGGAAATGGAGCGCATCGTAAAGGAAAATATTGAGATTGTGCGCCAAGAGGTGAGCCGTGAGGAGGCGCTGCGCCGTTATGAAGAAATTGGTGATTATCTAAAGTTAGAACTGATTAATGACATTCCTGCGGATCAAACATTGTCTATTTATGAGCAAGGTGAATTTTTTGACCTATGCCGCGGCATCCATCTTCCGTCTACAGGAAAAATCAAAGCATTTAAGCTATTAAGCGTGGCGGGTGCCTACTGGCGCGGTGATAGCAAAAACAAAATGCTTCAGCGCATCTATGGTACTGCGTTTGCAAAGAAGGAAGAGCTTGCGGAGCATCTTCGCCTGCTAGAGGAAGCGAAGGAGCGCGACCACCGCAAGCTTGGCAAGGAATTAAAGCTATTTACAAACTCGCAAAAGGTTGGGCAAGGCTTGCCGCTTTGGCTGCCAAAGGGCGCGACAATCCGCCGCATTATCGAGCGTTATATTGTCGATAAGGAAGTAGCACTCGGTTATGATCACGTTTATACACCAGTTATGGGAAGCGTTGAATTGTACAAAACATCTGGTCACTGGGATCACTATCAGGATGGCATGTTCCCTCCAATGGAAATGGACAATGAACAGCTTGTGCTTCGTCCGATGAACTGTCCGCACCATATGATGGTATATAAGCATGATATCCATAGCTACCGCGAGCTACCGATTCGGATTGCAGAGCTTGGCACAATGCATCGTTATGAGATGTCCGGGGCGTTAACAGGTTTGCAACGCGTACGCGGCATGACTTTGAATGATGCTCATATCTTTGTTCGTCCAGATCAAATTAAAGAAGAGTTTATCCGTGTTGTTCGCTTGATTTTAGAGGTGTATAAGGACTTTGGTTTAGAAGACTATTCCTTCCGTCTATCGTATCGTGACCCAGAAGATACAGAGAAATATTTCAATGATGATGAAATGTGGAATAAAGCACAAAGCATGCTGAAGGAAGCTATGGATGAAATGGGCTACGACTACTATGAGGCAGAGGGTGAAGCTGCATTCTACGGTCCAAAGCTGGATGTGCAGGTGCGCACAGCGCTTGGCAAGGATGAAACATTGTCTACTGTACAGCTTGATTTCTTGCTTCCAGAGCGCTTTGATTTAACATATATCGGTGAAGATGGCAAGCATCACCGCCCTGTTGTCATCCACCGCGGCGTTGTTTCTACAATGGAACGTTTTGTTGCGTTCTTAATTGAGGAATACAAAGGTGCGTTCCCAACATGGCTTGCACCGGTACAGGTGCAGGTGATTCCTGTTTCTCCTCAAGTACATCTGGATTATGCGAAGAAGGTACAAGAGGAGCTTCAGCTTGCAGGGATCCGGGTTGAGCTGGATACACGCGACGAGAAAATCGGCTACAAAATCCGCGAGGCACAAATGCAAAAAATTCCGTACATGCTCGTAGTTGGTGATAACGAGGTACAGGAAACTGGTGTTAATGTGCGTAAGTACGGTGAGCAAAAGTCAGAAACAATGCCGCTTGCAGCGTTTGTAGATATGATTCGAAAAGAAGGAAAACGATAAGAAGGCTTGCTTCTTGTAAAAAGGTGCCGCATCATGAACGGCACCTTTTTGCACTGTAGGAAAATATAAATTTCCAGCTAGAAGTGAATTCGACGTAGTCGGAAGTTTTAGGAATACAGTATAAGGGCAACTACGCCGCTGTCCTCGCCAGTCAGTGAGTTTTCTCTATTCCGCCTTAATTTGTTAGCATCGTAAAAAGAAACACTATAGTCTAGTCAAAAGGACTGTGTTCTAAACATACTCCTTTAAAAAAATATTGCATCATTTCCGTTTCTCTGCTACAATACTTTTTGTTGTTACTTTTACATGTGACTTCTTGACATAGGATTACCAAATATGGTATAGTTTCTGAGGAAAAAGAATACTTAATTGTGAACAAGCAGGAGCACCCGCTTCTCACCTGATGGACGCTAGAAGGCAGTTAACAGGTTACAACATATGTTGTATGTAACGGATATAAACAGTTACAGTGTGGGTGTATTGTATATGCCCGCACTTTTTTATTGGGCGCAAACATTCTGCCGCAGAAGTATTCTCATAAAACCTTGGAGGTGGCTTACTATTAGCAAGGACATGATGATCAATGAGCAAATTCGTGCTCGTGAGGTACGTTTAGTTGGACCGACTGGCGATCAGCTTGGAATTAAATCCCGTCAAGAAGCGATGGAAATCGCTGCCAATGTGAATCTCGATCTTGTTATGGTTGCTCCAACTGCGAAACCACCTGTGTGCCGCATTATGGACTACGGAAAATTCCGCTTTGAGCAGCAAAAGAAAGAGAAAGATCAGCGTAAAAACCAAAAAATTATTAGTATTAAAGAAATTCGTTTAAGCCCGACAATTGATGAGCATGACTTTAACACGAAGCTTCGCAATGCCATTAAGTTTTTAGAGAAAGGCGATAAGGTTAAAGCATCTATTCGCTTTAAAGGACGCGCGATTACTCATAAAGAAATCGGTCAACGCGTATTAGATCGTTTCTCTGAAGCTTGTGCAGAGGTAAGTACAGTGGAATCCGCTCCGCGTATGGACGGTCGTAGCATGTTCTTAGTTTTAGCACCTAAAAACGATAGCAAGTAATAGAGGAGGAAACCCACATGCCTAAACAAAAAACTCACCGTGGCGCTGCAAAGCGTTTCAAAAAGACTGGAACTGGTAAGCTTAAGCGTTCCCATGCTTACACAAGCCACTTATTCGCTAACAAATCTACAAAAGCAAAACGCAAGCTTCGTAAAGCTGGAGTAGTAAGCGCAGGCGATTTCAAACGTATTCGCCAAATGCTTGACAACATTTAATCAGACTTCGGTTAACATAGATATCTTAGGAGGTAAGAAATATGCCAAGAGTAAAAGGCGGTACAGTTACTCGTAAACGTCGTAAAAAAGTTTTAAAATTAGCTAAAGGTTTCTACGGTTCTAAACATACATTATTTAAAGTTGCTAACCAACAGGTTATGAAATCTTTAATGTATGCATTCCGCGACCGTCGCCAAAAGAAACGTGACTTCCGCAAACTTTGGGTTACTCGTATCAATGCGGCTGCTCGTATCAACGGTCTTTCCTACAGCAAATTCATGCACGGCTTAAAATTAGCTGGCATCGAAGTAAACCGCAAAATGCTTGCTGACCTTGCTGTAACTGATGCACAAGGCTTTGCACAATTAGCGGACGCTGCGAAAAACAGCTTAAATAAGTAATTTAGCGAATCCCTTTAGGACATGTCCTGAAGGGATTTTTACTTTTTACACTTTAAGAAAGTATAAATTTCTAGCTGGAAGCCAATTCGACGTAGTTGGAAATTTTAAGAATACAGTATAAGTGTAACTACGCCTCTGTCTTTATCGAATGGTTCGCCAATCAGTGAGTTTTCTTTACAGGGTAGATAAAATTATTAAAAGATAAAATATTCATGTAAGCGTATCCTTGTGTTGGAAATTGTCTTTCTTCGTGTTATTTGCAGTCTTGTATCTAAAAACACGTATAGAGCTATACTGCTGATGCTCTTGACAGATCTTGTCGAATTTTGTATCGTTTTCAAGTATGTTTTAAAAAATAAGGGAGGATCACATGAACAGTCAAGTACAGCAAGTTAAAATTACAACGGCAGATCCATCTGCACTTGGGTTATTCGGTCTTGCGATGGTGACGCTTGTCGCGTCTTCACAAAAGCTCGGTTGGACCGAAGGAGTTTCTCTTGTTCTGCCATGGGCCATTTTCTTAGGTGGCTTTGCTCAATTGTTTGCATGTATTCACGATGCAAAGCACAATAACACGTTCGGAACAACAGCTTTTGGCGCATTTGCTTTGTTTTGGTTCGGTGTTGGTACATCGTGGCTGATTAATCTAGGAGTGTTTGGAGAGGCATTGGCGAAAGCTGCTGACCCAAAGCAACTGGGCATTGCATTTATTGGTTATTTAATTTTTAGCATTTTTATGACAATTGGAGCAATGGAAACACATAAAGTACTATTTATCATTTTTGTTCTTATTGATTTCTTATTTATCGGTTTGTCATTAAGTACGTTAGGTGTTGCTCCTGAATTTACTCATGAAATTGCGGCATTTGCGGAGTTATTCATTGCGCTATTTTCGTTTTATGCTTCGGCTGCCGCAGTGTTGAACACACATTTTGGACGAGTTGTTCTTCCAGTTGGCAAGCCATTTGGGATATTCAAGAAATAATATAGCAAGCTATTAGAGTTTTAATTGAAGGCCGGGTAATCTTACCTCTGGCCTTTTTGTTTTGTTTTTCATCTAGTACATAAAATATGAGATAGCACCTGTTAATAAATCGTCTTTCCTCAATAAAAGCGCACTGATATAATGAAGCTTGAGAAAGCTAGGGGGAATACAAACGTGGACTTATTACATTTGTTTAAGCTGCAAAAAGAATTAGATGAGCGTATCCTGAAGGAACATAATTTAGAGCCAAAGAAGCTATTAAAGGAAAAAACACTTGCACTGCTTGTGGAAATAGGAGAATTGGCTAACGAAACGCGCTGCTTTAAATATTGGAGTACAAGGCCGTCCTCAGAGCGGGAGGTTATTTTAGAGGAATATGTAGACGGGTTTCATTTTATTTTATCGGTTGGGATCGATTTAGGTGTGGATAAAAACTTTTTATTTTATAAGTGTGCACACGCGAATAAGACAACTGTGCAAACCTTTTTAGATGTATATGCAAGGGTGATTCGCTTCCACGATCAGCCGTCTATTACAAACTATATTGAATTATTTACAAGCTATCTGCGACTTGGACAAGCGCTTGATTTTTCGCAGGAGGATATTGAGAGGGCCTATCTGGCTAAGAACGAGGTCAATCATCAGCGTCAAACGCAAGGCTACTAAGGGCATGCTTTGAACATCATCATACCCTCCTGTATAATGGAAGAGATAGACAAAAAGGAGGGTATGATGATGCAAAATCTAGATCCTACATTAAAGATGCTTAAGGAATTAACAGATGCGAATGGCGTTGCTGGAAATGAACGTGAAGTACGCGAGGTAATGAAAACATACATAGCATCCTATGCGGATGAAATCATGACAGATAATCTTGGAAGCTTAATTGCCAAAAAAACAGGTGATGCGAGTGGTCCAAAAATTATGGTGGCTGGACATTTGGACGAGGTTGGTTTCATGGTAACACAAATCGATGACAAGGGCTTTCTCCGCTTCCAAACAGTTGGCGGCTGGTGGGGGCAGGTGATGTTAGCGCAGCGTGTAACGGTTGTGACAAGAAACGGAAATATCACAGGTGTTATCGGTTCAAAGCCTCCTCATATTTTGCCGGTTGAAGCACGCAAAAAGCCGGTGGAAATTAAAGATATGTTTATTGATATCGGTGCTTCCAGCAAGGATGAAGCTTCAGAGTGGGGAGTTCGTCCAGGTGATCAAGTTGTGCCGTATTTTGAATTTCAAGTGATGAAAAATGAAAAAATGCTTCTTGCAAAAGCATGGGATAACCGTATTGGCTGTGCGATTGCGATCGATGTGTTAAAGCAGCTCAAGAATCAATCGCATCCGAATACAGTGTATGGGGTCGCGACTGTACAGGAAGAGGTTGGTCTGCGCGGTGCAAAAACATCTGCACACCTTGTCGATCCAGATATTGCATTTGCGGTTGATGTTGGCATTGCAGGAGACACGCCAGGCGTAACCGAAAAAGAAGCGCAAGGAAAGCTTGGAAAAGGCCCGCAAATTATTTTATATGATGCGTCTATCGTATCACATAAGGGTCTACGCGATTTTGTTGTTGGGGTAGCGGATGAATTAAACATTCCATATCAATACGACTCAATGGCGGGCGGTGGAACGGATGCTGGTGCTATTCATGTGACGCTTAATGGTGTACCTGCTATGTCCATTACAATTGCTACGCGTTATATTCATTCGAATGCTGCAATGCTTCATCGAGATGACTATGAAAATGCAATAAAGCTACTTGTAGAAGTGATTAAACGATTGGATAGGATGACTGTACATCGTATTACCTTTGACTAAGAGGGAAAAAGGCGAAGGGGGATAACCTTTCGCTTTTTTTGTACTATAGGAATGTATAAATTTTCAACTAGAAGCGAATTCGACGGAGCGGGAAATTTTAGGAATATAGTATCAGTAGAGCTGCGCCTCTGTCTTCATCTAAAGGGGATATTTTCCAAACGGCGAAAATTTCTTTACTTTATGTGAGATTTTTTAAAACAAATTAGTTTCTATCTTCGAAAAAACTCTTTATAATATGAAAGTATGCTCTTACTGAAAGGAAAAATGAGACTGGCATAGTGGATTCGTATGCTTTTGCCATTTAATTAACATTGTTAATAATTTGTTTTGTTTAATAAAAAATAGGAATCCAGGTCGGCTGTTTTTCACATTATAGTTAAGAGACGATAAAAAGGAAGGGAAGAAAATAAATGAATCAGTTTCGCCGACTCGTAGCAGTCAATATTATCACTTTGCTTGTATTGATAGGAGGAGGTTTTCTTGGCTATTATTACTACAATCAAGCACAAAATTATTTAACAACGGACAATGCCAAAGTTGATGGAAAGGCAATTTCAATTGCTTCTCCTGCAGCTGGACAGCTTACTGAATGGACAGCGACAACAGGAAGAGCATACAGTGCCGGTGAAAAGGTGGGTACTGTTCAAGCAAGCAGTGCTGCAGGTGTGCAACAGCTTGATATTACAGTTCCTGTCGGTTCCACGGTAGTTCAATCTAACGCAACAGAAAATACGTTTATCGCTGCAGGTTCTCCATTGGCATATGCATACGACATGAACAATTTATGGGTAACAGCAAATATTAAAGAGACTGACATTGATGATGTGAAAGAAGGACAGGATGTAGATGTGTATGTTGACGCATATCCAAATACAACCTTAACAGGAGTGGTGGACCAAGTTGGTTTAACGACAGCTAATACATTCTCCTTGCTTCCATCTGGAAACACGACAGCCAATTATACAAAGGTAACGCAGGTCGTACCAGTGAAAATTACTTTAGATCATACGAAATCTGTGAACATTGTGCCTGGGATGAACGTGTCAGTCCGCATTCACAAGTAAGGAGGAGATTGTATGTCCTCAACAATTATTGCTGTATACGCTGTGTTTTGCGTTATTATATTTGCCGCTGTGAACCTAGTGCTCCGTCGCAGAAAGAATGCGGAGTCAGCGGTTCAAGAACACAGTGGTACGGTAAAACACGAACATGATGAAGAAACAGTGTATCGGGCAGAGGCAACAGAACCTTCTCAGGAAGAAGGGCGTGCCTCTTCAGAGGAAGTTTTGCAGGCCGCAGCAACAGCGGTCGAAGAAGAAATTCCAGTTCCCACACCGGAGCAAGCGGCGCAGCAGCCACAATCGGAGCAGCCGCAATCGGAAAAACCAGCTTTTAGTATTGCTGCTGTTTTAACCGTTCTTGTGCTGGGAATGTTTATCTCTATTTTAAATCAAACAGTTATTAATGTTGCCTTACCTGCATTAATGAATGAATTTAATATTTCCACGTCAACCGGTCAGTGGTTGTCAACAGGATTTATGCTTGTAAACGGGATTTTAGTTCCGATTAGCGCGTATTTAATTCAAACCTTTACGTATCGAAAGCTCTTTTTAGCTGCGATGATATTCTTTACGGTTGGCTCTATTGTTTGTGCGATAGCAGTGAACTTTCCTGTTATGATGGCAGGGCGTGTTATTCAGGCTGTCGGTGCTGGTATTTTAATGCCAGTTGGGATGAATATCTTCATGACACTCTTCCCGCCAGCAAAGCGCGGGGCGGCAATGGGCTTGCTCGGTGTTGCGATGATTTTAGCTCCGGCGATTGGGCCGACAATTGCGGGCTGGCTCGTCGAAAACTATACGTGGAATCTTATGTTTTACGGTATGTTTGTGATTGGACTTGTCATCTTTTTACTTGCTCTTCGGTTGTTTACGTTGGTACAGCCGTTATCAAAACCAAAGTTTGACTTGGTCGGCGCGATTTCCTCAACCATTGGTCTCGGTACATTATTGTATGGCTTTAGTGAAGCTGGGAATAAGGGTTGGGATAGCGCAGAGGTTATTATCATGTTTATAATCGGGGTGATTGGACTCGTCTTCTTTGTACGTTGGGAATTGAAGGCCGAGACAAAGTTATTGGATTTAACAATTTTTTCAATTCCAGCTTTTTCCTTCACGTTGTTTATTAATATGATTATTACAATGGCTTTGTTTGGCGGAATGCTGTTGCTTCCGGTTTATCTGCAAAACATTCGGGGCTTCACTCCGATTGAGTCCGGATTATTGCTCCTTCCGGGATCATTAATTATGGGACTTATGGGACCGTTCGCTGGAAAGCTATTTGATAAATACGGCATAAGACCGTTAGCGATTTTCGGTATGATTCTGATGACGTATGGAACATATGAATATACACATCTTTCGCTCGATACGTCATACGGGCATATTATGAGTATCTATATTCTGCGCTCCTTTGGGATGGCGTTTATTATGATGCCTATTATGACTGCTGGGATGAACGCACTGCCGATGAATAAAATTTCACACGGTACTGCTTCACAAAATACGCTGCGGTCGGTAGCTGGTGCAATTGGAACAGCTATTCTTGTTACAGTTATGACGCGGCAAACCACCTTCCATGCGGCTGATTATACCAATCAGGTGACGGCAACGAACCCTGTGCTAAGCACAAGCTTTGCCCAGGCAGGACAAGGTGTAGCTGCGCTTGCGCATGTTCCAGCGCAGACGGGATCCGCACTTGAAACAACCCTGCTATATAGTCAGGTTATGAAGCTATCTACCATTAATGGAATTAATGATGCGTTCTGGGTGGCAACGGTTTTATCGGGACTTGCCCTTGTGCTATCATTTTTCTTACATTCTGGTAAGCGGCAGACAGCTAAGAAATAAGAAGGTATAGTAAAGAAAAGGCGAACCACTCTTTGAGGATGGTTCGCTTTTTTTTTGCACTGTAGGAAAGTATAAATTTTCAGCTAGAAGTGGGTAGCTTAACGCAAGGATCCTTAGGATACATTTGAATCGGTTAGATTAGAAGCATTCACCTCTGTGTTGTTGGGGAGGTAGGTAATGCGACCATCAAGAGTGTCTTTCGCTCGGTTAATATCCAGTAATCTTTCCCATCGTGCAATGATGAACGTGGCAACAGCATAACCGATAATGTTCACAGTTGTACGGTAATTGCCCATAAAACGATCTGGAGCAAGCATGAGAGCAATTGCTGCTATAGGAATGGATCCGGTTGCTGCTGCGGTTGCTGACAGTGCAACAAAAGCTGAACCTGGAATACCTGCCATCCCTTTTGAGGTTAATAAGAGAACTCCTAAAATCATGATTTGGTCAACAAGGCTTAAATCAATACCAGTCGCTTGTGCAAGAAAGACCAACGCAAGTGATAAATAAAGAGAAGCCCCATCCAGGTTGAATGAATATCCAGTTGGAACCACTAGACCGACAACAGCGCGGCTACAACCAGCATGCTCGAACTTGTCCATCAGCTGGGGCATGACTGCTTCCGATGATCCTGTTGCAAACGCAAGCATAATCTCTTCCCGGATATAGAGAACTAATTTCCAGAGACTAAGACCGAGGAAGACCCGCGTGATGATAGCCAATACAAGAAGAAATGCCAGGCATGCAATAGTCATAGCTATAAAAAGTTTACCAAACGATACAAGTGTGTCCATTCCATACTGACTAACAGCGAACGCCATTGCGCCGAATGTAGCAATTGCCGTTAGTTTCATAATATAATCCATGATTTTAAACAAGACCTTATTAACCTTCTCTAAAAGGTCGAGGATAGTCTCCGATGTATGGCCACCTACATGTACAAGCGCAAAGCCGAACAAGCAAGAAATTAGCAGAACCTGCAGCATAGAGTTATTTATAAATGCTCCAACGGCACTATCTGGAATAATATTAAGTAAAAACTCGGCTTCACTCGGGAGTTCTGCACCTTGGGTTTTTGCTTCTATTTCTGTTGTTGTGAGAGTAGAAGGGTCGATATTCATGCCCTTGCCGGGGTTGGTTACATTCGCTACAACCATACCGATAATTAATGCAAGTGTAGTAATGATTTCGAAATAAAGGAGTGTTTTCCCGCCTATTCTACCAACGGTTTTAATGTTGCCAACCTTTGCAATCCCCACAACAACAACACCGAAAACAAGAGGTGCAATAATCATTTTAATTAATTTAACAAAGCCATCGCCAAGCGGTTTTAATGCTAATCCAAGTTTGGGGAATAAATAACCGACTAAGATACCTGCAAGAATTGATAGTATAATCTGAAAAAACAGTCCTTTGTAAAAGGGGGGCTTTACTTTTTCCTGCTTCATACATTTTCTCCTTTCATGTTTGCATAATTCTTAATGGGATTTCCAAGATACTTGATGTTATAAAAAGCAACATGTTATGTAATATGTATATATTAACCTAGCCGATCGGTTTTTTCATTGGATGTTTTAACTAAAACTCAAAAAAACAGTTGGTTATTATGTATAATAATATTATTAGAAATTTGAATTGGTGTTATTTAATGTAACATACCGTTTGTTGCTGAATGGGGATATTACAGGCACCGCTGTTCCAGTGCATCCATCATGTTTACTGTATTCATCTTACGTTCAATCCTTTATTTTCCCTCCATTAAGGTGGTTCCTTAGAAAACAGGAAAGTCTAATAATTCACTTCATGTTTTTCTTCTTTGTTGATTTAGTTAATATAAACAATAAAACAACTAAATGTTTTACATTTTTATGAGTGTTTTTACCTAGTGGTTATTTTACAATCATTGTAGATTACTCACTATGTGAATCGATGTGACAATTCATTGTAGAAAAGGTCTCATTTGAAATGACTAAAAAATGGCATTAGATTGGAGGGATCCACGATGAATGATCAGTGGAATGCATTTGTAGATGAAGATATAAATATTGAAGCAACAGGGGCAGGGCGGTTAAATGGTTTAACGTTTGCAGTGAAGGATGTGTTTGCGATTCAGGGCTATACGAATGGAGCCGGAAATCCTGATTGGCTCCGTACACATATGCCCGCAGCTCAACATGCACCCGCTATTGAGCGCCTTCTGAAACATGGGGCAAAATTAAAGGGCACCGTACAAACAGATGAATTGATGTATAGTTTGAACGGTGAAAATTTTCATTACGGTACACCCGTAAATCCAAAGGCTGTTGATCGAATTCCAGGGGGATCCTCCAGTGGATCAGCAGTTGCGGTAGCTGCCGGATTAGTAGACTTCGCGTTAGGGACTGATACCGGAGGATCTGTTCGGATTCCCTCCTCCTACTGTGGGATCTATGGTTTCCGACCTACACACGGTGCTGTTTTGGTTGACGGGGTGATTCCATTAGCCAAAAGCTTTGATACAGTTGGCTGGATGGCTAAGAATCCTGAATTACTACTTGAGATCGCCTATATCCTGATAGATGGTCAAAGTGCGGAAGGGCAATTTCATAACATCTTTTGGGCGGAAGAGGCATGGGGAGCGTTGAATACAAACGACAAAGAGGCACTGTTAGCTTTTCAGCCCCCATTAAAAGAAATAATGAATCATAGTGAGTGGATAAAAATTTCTGAAGAGGGGATAGCAGAGTGGTCGAATACGTTTCGTATTCTTCAAGGACTAGAGATTTGGAGTGAACACGGCGAATGGATCCGCAGGGAAAATCCGAACTTTGGACCTGGGATTGCTGAAAGATTTCAGTGGACAAGTACATTGAAAAAGAGTGAGAGTCTTCCTCAATATGAATTAAGAGAAAAGATTCGCCAATCGATGTCAAATCTTTTAGGAGAAGCAGGGTTATTAGTCATTCCAACTGCTCCTGGAGCAGCGCCATTGCTCAAGTTGCAAGGAGAAAAAGCGGAGCAATATCGAGCGAAAACAATGCAGCTGTCTTGTATCGCAGGTTTAGCTGGGTTACCGCAGATCACGCTTCCATTAACAAAAGTGAACGGGCTCCCGATAGGGTTATCGTTCATTGCTAACCGTCACCAAGACCTGAAGTTATTGCGTTGGACGAGTGAGTTTTTAGCTAAAAAGCAGTTTTAATTGGCCGTTTGTTATCAGCTTATCATAAGGCAAGCGTTTTAAAGTTACTCTTCTTCTTGCGGAGTTTCGGGTATGGTTATATGGAAAAAACGGGTGGTGTAAAGTTATCTCTACATCACCCGTTTTTTCATATAACCTCTTTTACTGATTATCGTTCTTTACACCAGTCTCTAATGTAGATAGCATTTGATGCTTCTCTTGCTCGCTTGCATGATTCCAAATGACCTCAAATAACACACCAAGACCAGGCAGCATTTTTTCTTCACCGCTTTGAATAGCATCAACAATCGTGTCTTCCAACTGCGCTTGAGAGTTCCCGGAAATGTTTGCAAGTACTGCACCGCGTAAATTAAAATTCATTCAGCACACCTCTTTTATGTAATATAAAAACCACTGTAATTATTGTTTGTTGTTTTATTAGAAATATGCAAAATGGTTTATAATGTATAGGGAAGTGAGGGATATCATCCATGAATAGAATTGATTCATTACAAAATCCGCGCATTAAGCAGTGGAAGAAGCTGCAAACAAAAAAAGAGCGTGATAAAACAGGGACGTTTATTGTAGAAGGTTTTCACCTTGTGGAAGAAGCGCTGAAAGCCAATGTCGTGCAGCAGATTATTCTAAGTGAGCAGGCAGATTTGCCGGCAAATTGGAGCGTGGACAACACAGATGTATTTGTTGTAACAGAGGCTATTAGTAAGGCGATCAGCGAAACAGAGACGCCGCAGGGCGTATTTGCGGTATGTGAGAAAATAGAAAGTAACGTTCAGCTTGAAAATGGGAAGTTTCTACTGCTTGATGGGATTCAAGATCCTGGAAATTTAGGGACGATCATTCGTACAGCTGACGCGGCGGGCATTACTGCCGTGATTCTCGGAGAAGGATGCGTTGATGTATATAACAGCAAGGTGCTTCGCTCAACACAGGGATCTGTGTTTCATTTACCGATTATAAAAGGAAGTCTGGGAGAATGGATGGATAAGCTGCAGCAGCTTAGCATTCCAATCTATGGAACAGCTTTGCAGCATGCGGTGCCTTATACGGAGGTCAAAGCTCCTGGAAGATTCGCGCTCATCGTCGGAAATGAGGGAAGCGGTGTACGTCCGGAATTGTTAGAGAAGTGCGATCAGAATTTGTACATTCCCATTTATGGGCAGGCAGAGTCGTTAAATGTATCTGTTGCGACAGGCATTTTGGCCTATTATTTACAAAGCAAGGTTGATAATTAGAAAAAAGACACTTATAATTAAGTCTTGAATAAATTGTTATAAAGCTAAAAATACATATCACAAAAAATGATGATAGAGAAGAGTAGCAAATAGAGCGCCATACAGGGAGAAAATGCCTAAGACTGGAAGCATTTTTATGGTAGGGATTTGTGAATTCACCTCTGGAGTTGGCGCTGGGACCATGGATATCATGTAAAGGCGTTCCGGCATAATGCCGTTACCGAAATGAAGCGGGCAGATATATTTCTGCCAATTAGGGTGGTACCGCGAGACTAAGTCTCGTCCCTTCATAGGGATGAGGCTTTTTTTATTTGTAAAATTTTCACTTCATTAATATATATAGGAGGTTTTTTTCATGGAAGCACGTTTGAAAGAGCTGCAGCAAGAAGCGCTTGAGAAAATTGAAGCGGCATCTGAACTGAAAGAGTTAAATGATGTGCGCGTGGCGTATTTAGGAAAGAAAGGACCGATTACGGAGGTTTTGCGCGGTATGGGCAAATTGTCCGCAGAGGAGCGTCCTCGTATGGGAGCACTTGTGAATGATGTGCGCGAAGCGATCCAAACTCGTCTAGATGAAAAAGTGGCACAGCTTGAGCAGGCGGCAATCGCGAAGCAATTAGAATCTGAAACAATTGATGTAACATTGCCAGGTCGTCCTGTGAGTGTTGGCTCTCACCATCCGCTTACAGCTGTTATCGAAGAAATTGAAGACTTATTTATTGGTATGGGCTACGAAATTGCAGAAGGCCCAGAAGTGGAGCGCGATTACTACAACTTTGAAGCATTGAACTTGCCAAAGGGCCACCCAGCTCGTGATATGCAGGATTCTTTCTATATTACAGATGAAATTCTTCTTCGTACGCATACATCTCCGGTGCAGGCAAGAACAATGGAGAAAAATGAAGAAAAAGGTCCAATCAAAATCATTTGCCCAGGTAAAGTATACCGACGTGATGATGACGATGCGACACACTCCCATCAGTTCATGCAAATTGAGGGTCTTGTAATCGATAAAAATATTCGCATGAGCGATTTAAAAGGCACGCTGCAAGCATTTGCGAAGAAATTATTTGGTGAAGAGCGCGAAATCCGTCTGCGCCCAAGCTTCTTCCCGTTCACAGAGCCATCTGTTGAGATGGATATTTCCTGTATGATGTGCGGTGGTAAGGGCTGCGGAACTTGTAAAGGAACAGGCTGGATTGAAATTTTGGGTGCGGGTATGGTTCATCCAAATGTGCTTCGCATGGCTGGCTACGATCCGAAGGAATATCAGGGCTTTGCTTTCGGTATGGGACCTGAGCGTATTGCAATGCTGAAATATGGCGTAGATGACATCCGCCATTTCTATACAAACGATGTACGATTCTTACAGCAATTTAAACGAGCGTAAAAGGGGAGGGCATAAACATGTTCGTATCTTATAAATGGTTACAGCAATATGTAGATATTGATGGTCTAACGGCTGAGCAATTAGCTGATAAAATTACAAAGGCCGGCATTGAAGTAGAAGGCGTAGAGCTTTTAAATCAAGGGGCAACAAATGTCGTTGTCGGCTATGTGATGGAGCGCGAAAAGCATCCGGAAGCAGATAAATTAAGCAAATGCCTTGTAGATGTTGGGGAAGACGAGCCAGTGCAAATTATTTGCGGCGCGAAAAATGTAGCACAAGGACAAAAGGTAGCAGTCGCAAAGGTTGGTGCGCGTTTACCGGGCGGTCTTAAAATCAAAAAGGCGAAGCTTCGCGGTGAAGCATCACACGGGATGATTTGTTCCCTGCAAGAGCTTGGCATTGAAGGAAAGCTTGTCCCGAAGGAATATTCAGAGGGTATTTTCGTATTTCCTGCGGACGCAGAGGTTGGAGCGGATGCGATTGAGCAACTGAACTTGGATGACCAAGTGCTAGAGCTTGGCTTAACGCCAAACCGTGCTGACTGCTTGAACATGCTTGGTGTAGCATATGAGGTAGCAGCGATTATTGGCAAGGAAGTGAAAATGCCAAGTATTGAACTGCAAGAAACAAATGAAAAAGCATCTGACTATATTTCCATTCGTGTAGATGCACCGGAGCAAAACCCGCTATATATTGCAAAAGTGGTGAAAAACGTAAAAATTGGCCCATCTCCTATTTGGATGCAAACACGCCTCATGGCAGCTGGTGTTCGTCCTCTTAACAATGTAGTAGATATTACGAACTATATTCTGATGGAATACGGTCAGCCGCTTCATGCATTCGATTATGATAAGCTTGGCTCCAAGGAAATCGTTGTTCGTCTTGCAGAGGAAGGCGAGAAGGTGGAAACACTTGATGGCACAGAGCGTACATTGAAAAATGATCATTTGTTAATCACAAACGGATCAAAAGGTGTTGCGATTGCTGGTGTAATGGGCGGTGCAAATTCAGAGGTAGATGAAAACACAGTTAACGTGTTAATTGAATCTGCTTACTTCACAGGCTCTGCAATTCGTAAAGCGTCCAAAGACTTAGGTCTTCGCAGTGAAGCAAGCGCACGCTATGAAAAGGGCATTGACCCGCAGCGTACATTCGAAGCAGCGCAGCGTGCGGCAGCGTTAATGGCACAATACGCAGGCGGCGAAGTGTTAGAAGGTGCTGCCGAGGTGAATAACCTGAAGCTCGAGCAAAATACGGTTTCTGTCTCTGTTGAGAAAATTAACAGTGTGCTAGGAACTGCCATTACAGCTGAAGAGGTAGCGGCGATTTTCACAAACTTAAAATTCCCATTTTCACAAGAGAACGGAACATTCCAAGTAGAAGTGCCAACAAGAAGACCTGATATTACAATCGAAGAGGACCTAGTAGAAGAAGTAGGCCGTTTATATGGTTATGACCATATTCCAGCTACGCTTCCAGTGGCGGAAACAACACGCGGCAAGCTGTCCGAAAAGCAGGCAAAGCGTCGTAAAACACGCCGTTATTTAGAGGGAGCAGGATTATACGAAGCAATTACGTATTCCTTAACAAGCGCGGAAAAGGCGAAGCAATATGCATTAAAGGAAACAGCTCTTGAGCCGATTCGTCTTGCGCTTCCGATGAGCGAAGAGCGCAGCCAGCTTCGTTTAAGTTTGGTGCCGCATTTGTTAGAGGCAGCTTCTTATAACAATGCACGTAAAATTGAAAACGTGGCACTGTATGAAATCGGCTCTGTTTTCTTGCCGGCGGGACAAGAAGAGCAGCCAAAAGAAGAGCAGCATCTTGCCGGTGTCATGACTGGACTTGTGCTGAATCACCCGTGGCAGGGCGAGAAAAAAGCAGTTGATTTTTATGTTGTGAAAGGTGTGCTCGAAGGCTTATTTGATGTGCTTGGTGTAACAGAAAAGATTTCATATGCTGCGGCTAAACGTGCTGATTTGCACCCAGGACGTACAGCAAGCATCTTGTTAGATGGCGAGGAAATTGGCTATATCGGTCAAGTGCATCCAGAAATGCAAAAGCAATTAGACGTGAAGGAAACATATGTTTTTGAATTGTCTCTTGCCGCATTGTTTGGTGCGGATGTTGCCGAGGTGAGCTATGAAAGCATTCCTCGTTTCCCATCTATGACACGTGACATGGCGCTTGTTGTTAAAGCAGACGTTCTTGCTGGGGATGTACATCGCACGATTGTGGAAGCTGGCGGCGAATTGTTAAAAGAAGTTGCTTTATTTGACCTATATCAAGGTGAAAAAATGGAAGCAGGCAAAAAATCGTTAGCATTCTCACTTCGTTACTACAATCCAGAGCGTACGCTAACGGATGAAGAAGTAACAGAAGCACATAGCCGTGTGTTGCAGGCTGTGGAGGAAACATTCGGGGCGGAGCTTCGGAAATAATACGTAATAAATGAGCAAGGACAATGCAGAGGCATTGTCCTTGTGTTTTATACTTTAGGAAAAGATAAATTTCCAGTTAGAAGTGAATTCGACGTAGCGAGCAATTTTAGGAAGAAAGTATAAGTGCAACTCCGCCTCTGTCTTCGCCCAAGGACAGGGCTCGCCAGTCGGCGAGTTTTCTTTACACTGTAGGAAAGTATAAATTCCCAGCTAGGGGTGAATTCGACGTAGTCGGAAATTTTAGGAACACAGTATAAGTGCAACTACACCTCTGTCTTCGCCCAAGGACAGGGCTCGCCAATCGGTGAGTTTTCTTTACACTGTAGGAAAGTATAAATTCCCAGCTGGAAGTTCATTCGACGTAGTGGGGAATTTTAGGAATACAGTGTAAGTGCAACTCCGCCTCTGTCTTCACCCAAGAGCAGGGCTCGCCAGTCGGCGAGTTTTCTTTATAAGAAAATGCATTAATCTCTTGCTAGTTGAAAATCTTCTAATTGAATAACGCGCCTTTCACCAGTAGAATGGACCTCCGCTAATGCAACAACGTACGGTGCAACATTGGCAGGATCATCACCTATATTAGCTAAATTTGTTTTCATTACACCTGGGTTAAAGACATGCACATGAATCCCATTTTTATGCTCTTCATCCTGAACAGAATACGTTAATGCTTCAATTGCCGCTTTACTCGCAGCATATGCGCCAAAGCCCGCTGCACCTTCGCGGACCAACCCGGACGTAATATTAATAATATGACCGGATTTTTGATTTCGCATAATCGGAATGCATTCCCGCATCATTAAAAACACACTCGTAGCATTATTATGGATTTGGTACTCCCATGAATCTAGCGGACTATCAATAAGAGGATATTGCTGGAAAACGGCTGCGTTATTAATTAACACATTAATTTTTTGAAACTTAGCCAATGCAGCTTGCACAAGCATTTTTACATCAGACTCAGATGATACATCTGCGCGGATTGGCAGCACTGTAACATTATACTGACTTGTAATTAAGTCCTCCACTTGTTCGAGCTTAGCATAATTACGACCGCAAATCACAAGATTCGCCCCAGCTTTTGCGAAGGCGAGTGCTGTTTCCTTCCCTAAACCGCTCCCAGCTCCAGAAATGATGACGACCTTTCCCTTTACATGTTCCATACATCGTCTCCTTTCATTAAAAAAGCATACATGACCTTCCTATGATGATTACTGCTATTATATACCATCTGAAAAGCGATTGTATTCAAAATATTATGATTATTTAGGAGGAAGGATGCCATACAATACATGCTTTGTTCCAATGTAAAAAAGGATAAATTTCTAACTGGAAGACAGCTCGACGTAGTGAGAAATTTTAGGGATACAGCATAAGTAGGGCTACGCCTCTGACCTCTCCCAAGGCCCAAAATGGCAGACTCCGGGCGAACCTCCGCAAAAGGCAAAAAGCGCCTTTTACTCCGGCCCACCCCTACGCTGCCATAAAAGGCGGGCCTTGTCCGCTTTTCTTTATTGCAGTCTGATTTCGGAAACCTACAAAAAAATTGCGGTTTTCCGAAGAGAGGTTTGCGGAAACCCGCAAGCGTAGTTCTGTTAATATAAAGGTAATCCAAGTGAAAGTTCTTCCGCTGCTCATGATTTCCTTGGAGAGCTTTTAATTCCTGCCCAAGTATGCAATGAACAAACTAAACGAAGTGAGGTGAATCTGTGAATGAGCAAGGCTCCGGTGGATCTTCAAATGCTACAATTCGAAAGTTCCAGCATTCCGGAGACATGGAAGGTGATTCAAAGCTTGCAAAAGGAACAAGCCATTCAATTTATCGTAGATGCCTTGCAAGACGAGCATGATGCTATAAAAATGCTGGCGGTAAGGATGATGGAGCAGCTAGGTGAGGAATTTTCAGATGCCATACCTGTAATTACTCCATTACTGCTTCATACAAAGGAGCAAACAAGAATGGCAAGTGCTTTAGCATTAGTAAGGATTGGAGGGAAGAGTGTACCATACCTAATGAAAGAGCTGGCCTCAGAAAATAAAAGCGGTCGTTTTTGGGCAGCTTGGTCCATTTCATTGATTAATCCTTCTTGCCTGACCTACGATGCGCTGGAGTTGCTGGAGAGCGTAGGTGCTCATTCAAACAGTACAATAGAAATAATGGCAGCTCAAGAAGCACTAGGAAAAATAACTGCTTTAGTGATAAATTTATAAAAAATTTATCAAAAATTTATAAAAAACCCTTATAAATGGTAATTTTGTTTTGGATAATGTTTTAGAAAGGGGGAATGTAGAAAAACATGATTGCTACAGAGCATCTTATTCAAGAAAAGCAGCTCCAGCAGCTGTATGCAGATTGTTTTGCTTATAAGAAGAAGCAAGGCTCGCCATTTCGGTTAATAACCTTGCAGCATTACAAGGTCTTTGGAGGAACATCTCCCGATATCCAGCAAATTGCTGATGCGGTAGAACAGCTTATTTTATCGCTTGATATTATAGATGATTGGCAGGATGAAGATCTTGCCGAAGCAGCTCCTTGGATGAAAATCGAGAAGGCACAAGCCTTGAATATCGCTTTATTATTCTTGAATTCCTCTATGAATCACATTATAGCCTCATCCTTCCAAAATCAGAATGCAGCTGCACGCTGCATGCATCAATGCCTTAACATCTCTATAGAAGGACAATACTTAGATATCGAAAATGCAATTAGCAATGAAGAACAATATATCATCATGTGCCGTAAGAAGTCCGGTTCCCTGCTTACGTTAGCCAGCTTACTTGGCAGCTTGCTTGCAACGGATAATGTGCCCGCTTGCATTGCTTCATATGCGAGCGATATGGGAGTAGCGGCACAAATCGCCAATGATATGAGAGATGCCGTTAATATAACAGGGAAAAGTGATTGGAGAAAGAAAAAACGAACATTGCCTATTTTATATTTACTGCATCCAAAGGTAGAAAAAGGCCAGCTTGTTCGTGATTATTTTGCAGGGACTATTTCCTTTGAGGAATTGGCAGAGAGGGAAGAGGAACTTGTACATATTGTGAAATCCTCGGGAGCACTTGTGTATGCCAACGCTGTAAGAGAGCTCCATCAGAATCAAGCTATCGCTGCAATTGATAGTTTGCAGGTTAATAGGAAAAGCAAACAGGCTTTAAAAGAGAGCTTTTTGCAAAAATTATAAATGGGGAGTGTGCAAATTATGCAAGAAATGGTTTTATATTTAACGGAAAATCTAGAAGCTTTGGAAAGTGTGAAAAATGGTCAGTCTAACTTGCTAGGTGTATCGGTAGAAGAACAAAGAGCTATTTTGAAATCCTTTGAAGGAAACCAAGAGAAACTATATTATTGGGCTTAATCCTTTTTTAGAATCTATGAAGAAGCCAACGTTGTATATGATTTTCATCGCTTTGATTGCATGTATTGCCACTTATTTTACGTATGTTATTAGCACCTATCCTTTAATGGGAATGAAGGCGCAGCAAATAAAGGAACACCATTATACCGTGACAGATGTGTATCCGAACGGCTGGGCTTACATACACGGCATTCGAGCAGGGGATCATATTGTGATTTCGGACGATCGTGTAGATACGATACGCACACATGGCAGGGTAGAGAAAATACGTGCTTTACTTATAGAAAGAAAAGGAATATACAGCTCCTTTTTTATCAATTATGAACGAGCTCCTATTTCATACTTGTTTTATACCTTTTTTCCGCTTGTATTGTTCGTGCTCACTTTAGCTATTGTTTTGTATGTCTATCGAAGATTTAAAGAGACAGAAAGTGTTCTCCTTCTTTCTGTCTTTCTTTTAATTGTAAGCATGTGTTATGTCAGCAGCGAGGTTTCCGCTCGGTTTGATCGAATCGGTGTGTATGTAATGGGTCTATCTCTAATGATGTGCCCTGTTGTAGTGAGTCATTTTATGTATCAGATATACCGTGAGCATTCTATTACGCTATTTTCTAGAATAGTTCTCTATACCTTATATATATGTGCTGTGTTGCTTTCAACCATTAGCTATATCCTTGTTTGCTCCTTTCATATTTCAGAGGAAATATACCTATTCCTATTTTTACTTATGAGTGCAGCCGTGGCCGCTCTTATTTACAAGAATTGCCGGGGCTATAAACATGTGCTCAATCCTGCTAAGTTAAAACTGGTTTTTTATACAATCCTTTTTGCGTTTCTTCCATTTTGTTTATTTTATGCACTTCCTAAAGTTTTGACAGGAATTGTAATTGTTTCTGCTGAATATACAGCCTGCTTTTTAGCGTTTTTGCCGTTTGCAGCCTTATATATTGTCATGAACAAGGAACTGCATGATATAGATTATATGCTAAAAAGAATGTTCTATTATGCGCTTCTCTCATGTTTTCCCGCTTTGGCACTTATATTAGGGTTTTATGTTCTGCATCCAGCCTCTTTTGAATGGCTGTCTTACTTGAGAATCTATCTTTTATGCTGGGCGATTATGGCGTCTCTTTTATTTATAAAGGAGGAGGCTGATGTAGGGATTGAAAGCAGGCTAGTGTTTAATAAAGCAAGATATGAAGCTAGCTTATTACGATTTTCTAAAGCCGGGACGAGCAGTATAAGCGCGAATAGCATAATAGATAACTTAATAAACGAGATGAAAAAGGTATTGTTTGTGAAGCGGGTTTTCAAGCTAGAATTTTTAAAGACTGGGCAACGTTTTTGTCTATCAGAGGACGATTGTGAAATTGATTTAGTTTCTTTGCGGGAAACCCTGATTCGTGAAGAAATGGTCATAGGGACGGTGATGCGTGGAAAAAGCGGGTATTTTCTATTGGTAGGTGAAACTCCAGAGATATATACTTGTATGTTCATCAGCTATAAAAAAGATCGGGTTCGTTTTAATCACGATGACCTTGTCTGGCTACATACTATTGCACTGCATACGAATGTTTTATTACAAAGCTTTGTTCATGTGCAGGAGATATTACGGGAGTTTGAACGTACACGTGATGAACAGGGGGCTTCCTCCCTGCTGTTGTCAAAGCTGTTATTTATGGTTTCTGAACAAGAGAAGGAAAGTCTGTCGCGAGATATTCATGATACGCTGTTGCAGGAGCTGATCCTCATCTATCAGGAGCTTGGGCAAGGAATGGCTATAGATACTGCAAGAGACCAGCTAATTCAACAAATTCAGTATATTCGTGAGGAATGCTATCGGCTACGGCCGCCATTTTTGTTGCAAATGGGGATTGTTGATGGACTGCAGACATTAATAGAAAATCATAGGATGAAAGAGCAAGTTTTGATTGAGTTTGCTTCCAATCTAGATGCAGCCGAACGACTTGGTGAATGGTACACCGTACATTTATATCGAATTATGCAGGAATTGCTTCACAATGCAAGAAAGCATGCTGAGGCAAATTGCATCTTTATTTCCCTGTACAAGAAGGAAAACCGATTATTGCTTGTTTATGAGGATGATGGCGTGGGCATGGAGATGAGTTGTCTTGCAAATACCAAACCAAAGCAGCATTTTGGCTTGGTGGGAATAAAGGAGCGAACCCAAGCAATGAACGGGGAGCTTTCTATTTCATCTGCGCCAAATGAGGGAATGCTCATTCGAATAGAACTTCCGTTGCCAAAAAAAGAGAACACGGAGGAAAACAATTATGGCAATCCGAGTTTTGATTGTTGATGACCACGTTGCGGTAAGCCAGGGGATGAAAGCGGTGCTAGAGCATAAAGCGGACATGATAGTAACGGTGCTTTCTTCTGCCTTAGAGACGATGAAGCTGGTGAAAGCAGCAGATTTCGATGTAATTTTACTTGATTTACATATGCCGGAACTAAATGGAATGGAGCTTGCGCAAAGCATTTTGCATGAAAAGCCAGAGAGCAAAATTGTCGTTTGGACAGGCTTTGATTTGGCATCTCATATGAATCTTTTAATCGAAGCGGGAGTATATGGTTTTATCAGCAAGGCGTCTTCCACTGAAGATATTATGATGAGTATTACAGCGGCTGCAAGAGGATTGTCGATACTTCCGGTCAGCATATTGCGGCAGCTAACAAAAAAAGTAGAAGGCTCTCATATGAAGGGAGCAGGAGAGAAAGAATCGATTCAGCTAACTGAGAAGGAACAGAATCTTTTAAAGCTGATTGCAGAAGGATTGACAAACCGCGAAATTTCCGAAGCATTATACATGAGCCAACGGGCAGTAGAATATGCGTTAACAAAGCTGTTTGGACAGCTCGGGGCCCGTTCTAGAACGGAAGCGTTGATGAAGGCAAAGCAGTATGGGTTAGTTTCCTTCCAAACATTATAATGAGGAATCAACTATTTTGATAAACAGATCTTCTTCTCCTTGTGTACAGAAATTGATGAGTTTTTGTACACAAGGAGAAATGAATGGCAGTAATGGGAAATAAAGAAAACAGGTTAACGCCATTAGAAAGCAATAACCTTTTTTCCATTCTCTTATTTCTTACGTTTATATATTTCACGAGCCATTGATTCTAGAATATACAAAACGGGTACTTGTGTAGTAATATTAGCATTTTCAAACCACTCTTCAGTCACATAATATGGAATGTTTATATCAGAGATTTTTGCAATGGTCGAGTGTTTATTGTTTGTAATACTAATAATTTTACTTCCTTCTTGTTTAAGCTGATGAAGATGAGTGACTGTAAAATTATTTTCTCCCGAGACGGATAAAGCAATTGTTACGCTATTATTACGAAGCTGGGAGTGAATCGGAAAGAGGGGATCTTTAATATACATTGAAAATGTACCTAAGCTTGAGAAGTATCTTGCCCCATATTCGGCAAGAATGCCTGAGCTCCCGATTCCAATAAAAATTACACTTTCTGCTTGGTTAACTAGACTTGCAGCCTGCCTAATTTTTTCCTCGATATCGCCTTTTAACGTCCTCTCAAAAAATTCGGCTACGGAATGCTCGGAACTTTTTAAAATAGTCTTTTTATTTTCCCCTAAATGCATTTTAAGCATTACTTTAAATTCTGAAAAACCCTCACAATTTAATTTTCTGCAAAAGCGTAAAATAGTAGCTGTTGATACGTGGGTTTCATCTGCCAATTCACGGATTCGCATATAAGCAACTTTCTCACTATTTTGGCAAATATAATTGTATAAAGAAGTTTCTAACTCATTAAATGAAGCAATGATATCGTGTGTAAACATTTGTGCAGAGTTCTCCTTCTATAAAAAGTATATTTTTCACTGTAGGAAAGTATAAATTTCCAGTTGGAAGCAAATTCCACGTAGTCGGAAATTTTAGGAATACAGTATAGGTGCAGCTACGCCTCTGTCTTCGCCCAAGGGCAGGGCTCGCCAATTGGCGAGTTTTCCTTAACTCCGTTGTGAATTGTTATATCTCCTCTTATAGCCCAATCTTAACACATCTTCTTCGTAAGTTACAGGCTGTTACATTTGTGTAACAAGTGACTTCTTGCGTTATTAAAAACTAGATGTTCCTAGCTTATTTACTGTCTTACGCAATACAGATACAATTCAGTCATAGGTAATTTAATTTTCTTTTATTAAATAAGAGAAGGTTAAAAAGATACTTTCCATTACCATTTTTTCGGTAGGATTCTTCAAATCGTAATGGCTATTTATTCATTAAATTACCCGGGGGTGTATAGAGTATGACACAAGGTATTAAAATTGTAACGATTGGCGGGGGATCTAGTTATACGCCTGAATTAGTAGAAGGATTCATAAAACGCTATCATGAATTACCGGTTAGAGAGCTATGGTTAGTAGACATTGAAGCAGGAAAAGAAAAATTAGAGATTGTTGGAAACCTTGCAAAAAGAATGATTGAAAAAGCAGGTCTTCCCACCAAGGTTCATCTAACACTTGATCGAAGAGCAGCTTTAAAGGATGCTGATTTTGTTACGACTCAATTTCGGGTAGGGTTACTGGATGCTCGTGCTAAAGATGAAAGAATTCCTTTAAGCCACGGGGTGTTAGGACAAGAAACAAATGGACCAGGCGGATTGTTTAAGGGTTTGCGTACCATTCCAATTATTTTAGATATTGTAAAAGACATTAAAGAATTATGTCCAGATGCTTGGTTAATCAATTTTACAAATCCTGCTGGCATGGTGACAGAAGCTGTTCTTCGTTACACTGACCATAAGAAAATCGTTGGCTTATGTAATGTTCCGATCGGCATTGAGATGGGGGTTGCGAAGCTATTGGATGTTGACCACTCCCGCATTCGTATTGATTTTGCCGGTCTGAATCATATGGTATATGGATTAGATGTGTATGTAGACGGAGTTAGTGTAAAAGATAAGGTAATTGATCTGTTATCAAATCCGGAGAATAGCAGCTTTGTTAAAAATATAGAAGGACAAGGCTGGGAGCCAGAATTTATTCGAGCATTAAACGTCTTAACTTGTCCATATCACCTATACTATTATAAGAAAGATGAAATGCTGCAAAAAGAACTGAAAAACTTTAAAGAGGGCACAACGAGAGCTGAAGTAGTTCAGAAACTGGAAGAGGAACTATTTGAGCTATACAAGGATCCTAATTTAGCAATTAAACCGCCTCAATTAGAGCAACGTGGCGGAGCGTATTATAGTGATGCAGCGGTTCGTCTTATTTCGTCTATCTATAATGATAAACGTGATATTCAGCCGGTTAACACAATTAACAATGGGGCTATTGCAAGTATTCCGTATGACTCTGCTGTTGAAGTAAGCTGTGTGATTACAAAAGAAGGTCCAAAACCAATCATCAACGGAGATCTTCCAGTTGCCGTTCGAGGATTAGTACAGCAAATCAAATCATTTGAACGTGTGGGCGCTGAGGCCGCTGTAACAGGCAACTATGATACAGCTTTACTTGCAATGACAATTAATCCGCTCGTTCCTTCTGATAAAGTTGGTAAAGCGATCTTGGATGAGATGCTAGAAGCGCATAAGGAGCATTTACCTAATTTTTTCGAAAAAGTGGAAGTATAAAATAATGAATTGTTCTAGTGTTTTTGGCACTAGAACAATTTTTTTGTTGCACTTTAAGAAAGTATAAATTTCTAGCTGGAAGCAAGCCTGATGTAGCGAGAAATTTTAGGGATACAGTATAAGTAGGGCTACGCCTCTGTCTTCGCCCAAGGGCAGGGCTCGCCAATCGGCGAGTTTCTTTATCTTACTTCAGTAATCCTAATGCCTTTTCCGTATTCGCAAAATGCAGCTTCGCAAATTCCTTCAATTTTTCTTTTCCATGTGTGCGTATCAATTTTGCCGCCGCCGCATCCACCTGTGCCCCCGCCCCTTTTGGCAAGGTAAAGCCCGCTTTTTTACTAAGCTCATTAAATTGCTTTACGAAGCTATAGCGTGCGAGCATGGAAGCTGCCGCAACTGCAAGGTGCACGCTCTCGCCCTTTGTGGAAAAATGCACATTTTCACGGTGAACCGTTTTTTGTTTAGCTAAATACTTATAATATGTAGCAGGCTGGACAAACTGATCTATTAGGATGCCTTCCGGTTTCGTTGGCTTCAGTTTTTCTAATACTTTGCCGATTGCCTGGTTATGAAGCCATGCTTTGATTTCACCTTGGTTCATTCCACGCTGCTGCAGCTCGTTATATTTTTCATTATGTAAGACGAGCGAGCTGTATGTGAGGATCGAGAGCAAATCCTTTGCAATTTTTGTGATTTGGTCATCTGTTAAATCCTTCGAGTCCCTTACGCCTAATTCCTTGAGAAGAGGAATTTGTTCTTTAGAGACGTAAGCAGCTACGACTGTAACCGGTCCGAAATAGTCCCCGGTGCCGACCTCGTCTGAGCCGATAATAGACATGGTGCTGATGGAGGAAGGAGGAGAGTATGGCGTTTGCTTATTCGTACTTGTTTTCAATGATGCAGAAGATTTAGCGCTTTCTTGCCAACGAGCTGCTTCTGCTTCGGCCCGTGCTCCTTGGAACAGTACCTTTCCAGACTTATAGGCTGTAATGTTACATGAAGGAGCTTTAGCGGAAAAGATGCCGCCTTGGGGTACCTTTGGAATTAGCATGCTTGCGTAATGCTGTTTCATTTGCTCGATTGTTGCAGCGCTCACTTGAATAACTTGATTAGACAAATTGTTCTCTCCTTTTCCGTTTACTTACAATTTTATCATACCTCATATGTGATAGTGTTTCCATCTAAGTCTACTTCATGGTATGATAAAGTTTAGGATTCTGAAAGTTGATTGGAGGACAGTAAGTTGTCACAGCAAAAAGACAATAGAACGCGAATTACAGTGGATATCTACGGCCAGCAATATTCTGTTGTTGGCGACGAAAGTACAAGTCATATTCGCATGGTCGCCGCAATTGTGGATGATAAGATGCGTGAGATACATGCTAAGAATCCTTCCCTTGATATAAACAGGCTAGCAGTGCTAACTGCGGTGAACGTTGTGCACGATTATATAAAACTGAAAGACGAACACGAAAGGCTGCAAGAAAAATTGAATCAAAAGGAATGAGTGAATCATGATCGATATTGTTATTATTATCCTGCTGCTTATAGGATTTTTTATCGGCTTGAAACGGGGGCTCATTCTTCAGGTTATACGTCTAGTAGGCTACGTTTTGGCATATATTGTGGCATATTTGTATTACAAACGTTTGGCGGCGGTGCTACATACTGCTATTCCGTATCCGCTTCAGGAGCATGCCGATGTGCCAGATTGGTTAAAAAGCACGGATGTGGAAAGCATGTTTTACAGTGTGATTGCCTTCATCCTGCTGTTTTTTGTTACAAAATTTGCGTTTTCTCTCTTGGGACAACTCCTTAATATGATTGCGCAAATTCCAATACTAAAGCAGTTAAACTCGCTTGGCGGCGGTGTGCTCGGGTTTGTTGAGGTGTATATCGTGCTGTTTATTGTAATTTTAATCGGAACGCTTGTACCGATTCAGCCGCTTCAATCCTCTTTGAATGCTTCTGTGCTTTGCCAGACAATTATAGACGATACACCAGTTTTGTCGGACAAGATGAAGGAATTATGGGTTCAAGAAGATAGTGTATAACTTCTCTTTTGCATAAGGAGAAGTTTTTTTCTATGATTAGAGGAGAATGATGGCAGGAAAGGCGGGGTAATGGTGAGTGTAAATAAAAAACAGGTTATTAAGCTGCTTGAAACAATTGCGTTATATATGGAGCTAAAAGGGGAAAATCCGTTTAAAATTTCCGCATTTCGTAAAGCGGCGGCTGCTTTGGAGACAGATGACCGCAGTTTATCTGAAATTGAAGATTTCACAAAAATTGGCGGTATTGGTAAAGGAACGGCCGCTGTCATTATCGAGTACATAGAAGCAGGAGAATCATCCGTTTTAGAGGAGCTGGAAAAGGAGGTTCCGAGTACGCTCATTCCTTTATTAAAGCTGCCGGGTCTTGGCGGCAAAAAGCTGGCTAAGCTATACAAGGAGCTTGGTGTAACAGACATTGCTTCTTTACAACAAGCGTGCGAAGAGCAGCGTGTTCAGGCCCTTGCTGGTTTTGGAAAGAAAACGGAAGAGAAAATATTAGAAGCAATTGCCCAGTTTGGAACTCGTCCGGAACGGCTGCCGATTGCTGATGTTCTTCCTATTGCCTCGGAAATTGAACGAAGATTGTCGGAGATCTTAGAAGTGGAGCGATTTTCACGTGCGGGGAGTTTGCGGCGCGTACGAGAAACAGTAAAGGATTTAGATTTTATTATTGCTACGAACAATCCTTCTGCGGTGCGGGATGCGCTGCTGCAATTTCCTCGTATTGAAGAAGTGATTGCAAGCGGCGATACAAAGGTTTCACTTCGCCTTCAATATGAATATGAGATTTCAGTTGATTTTCGTCTTGTTCAGCCGGTGGAATTTATTACAACATTGCATCATTTTACGGGATCGAAGGATCATAACGTAAAAATGAGACAGATTGCCAAAGCACAAAATAAAAAAATTAGTGAATATGGTGTAGAGAATCTTGAAACAGGCGAGATTGTAACATTCGAGAGTGAGGAGGATTTTTTTGCTCATTTTGGATTGCCCTATATCCCGCCTGAGGTACGCGAGGATGGACGGGAAATCGACTGGATCGAGCAATATCCAAACTTTATCCAGCTAGAGGATATAAAAGGCGATCTGCATATGCATACAACGTGGAGCGATGGTGCTTTTTCAATAGAAGAAATGGTACAAGCTTGTATTGCAAGAGGATATCAATATATGGCCATTACAGATCATTCGCAATATTTGAAGGTCGCAAATGGCCTCACGAAGGAACGCTTGCTTCAGCAGGGGGAAGAAATTGAGAAGCTGCGGGCAAAATATAGAGACATTACGATTCTGCGCGGCATAGAGATGGATATCTTGCCCGATGCTGCGTTAGATTTTGATGATGAAGTGTTGGCACAGCTGGACTTTGTAATTGGTGCTATTCATTCTAGCTTTTCGCAGGATCGGGAGACGATTATGAAGCGTCTTCGTGCTGCCATTGAGAACAATCATGTTACAATGATTGCCCATCCGACCGGTCGTTTAATCGGCAGACGGGAAGGATATGATGTGGATACGGATCTGCTTATTGAGCTGGCAAAGGAAACCGGAACGGTACTTGAGCTTAATGCCAATCCGAATCGATTGGATTTAAGCGCTGAACTGCTTAAAAAAGCACAGGATGCGGGTGTGAAAATTGCAATTAACACGGATGCGCATACATTGGATATGCTGGAGCATATAGAAATTGGGGTAGCGGCGGCAAGAAAGGGCTGGATTCAAAAGGATACGGTCCTGAACGCTTGGGAGACAGACAAATTGCTAGCATATATTCGCCGCAATAAATAGGGAGGGCTTTAAAGCTGTGTTAGAACGAACATTACGTGTATTAGAGTACGATAAAGTAAAAGAACAGCTCATGGAGCATGTTGCGTCCTCACTTGGACGGGATAAGGTCAGAGCCTTGCAGCCAAGCACGGATTACGATGAAGTTGTCCGGCTGCAGGAAACAACAGATGAAGCCGCAACTGTCGTACGCCTGCGCGGAAATGCGCCGCTTGGGGGCGTATTTGATATTCGGGCGAACATAAAGCGCGCAAAAATCGGCAGCGTACTGGGGCCGCATGAGCTGCTTGATATTTCAAGTACGATGCGTGCGAGCCGGCAAATGAAAAACTTTATTGAGGATTTGGCAGAGAACGGGCCGGAGCTGCCAATTCTTTTAACCTACGTGGAGCGCATTTTGTCTTTGCAAAACCTAGAGCGTACGATTAATAACTGTATCGGTGAAGGCGGCGAGGTACTTGATAGCGCAAGTGACAAGCTGCGCACAATTCGCCAGCAAATCCGCTCTGCCGAAAGTCGTATCCGCGAAAAGCTGGAAGGGATGGTGCGCTCCTCCAATGCATCCAAAATGCTCTCGGACGCGATTATTACAATCCGTAATGACCGATATGTTATCCCGGTTAAGCAGGAGTACCGCGGACATTACGGCGGGATTGTACATGATCAATCTGCTTCAGGGCAAACCTTGTTTATTGAGCCTCAGGTTGTAGTGGACTTAAACAACACACTGCAGGAAGCACGCGGAAAAGAAAAGCAGGAGATCGAACGCATTTTACAGATGTTAACCGTTGAGGTTGCGAACGATGCCGAGCTTATTCTTGAAAATGTGGAAGTTTTGGCGGAGCTTGATTTTATTTTTGCAAAGGCACATTATGCAAAGAAATTGAAGGCATCAAGGCCGGAGGTCAACAATGAGCGCTATATGATGCTGAAAAAGGCGCGTCATCCGCTCATTGCACAAGAGGTTGTTGTACCAAATGATGTTGAACTGGGCGGCGATTTTACATCGATTGTTATCACTGGCCCAAATACAGGCGGTAAAACAGTTACACTTAAAACGATTGGCTTGTGCGTACTCATGGCGCAATCCGGCTTGCAAATTCCGGTGCTCGATGGCTCGGAGATTTGCGTTTTCCGCAATGTATTCGCTGATATCGGCGATGAGCAATCAATTGAGCAAAGCTTAAGTACCTTTTCTTCGCACATGGTTAACATTGTTGATATCCTCGAGGAAGCTGATTTCGAAAGCCTAGTATTATTTGACGAACTAGGTGCGGGAACAGACCCGCAAGAAGGGGCGGCGCTTGCAATCTCGATCTTAGATGAAGTCTATAATCGAGGCTGCCGAGTTGTGGCAACAACGCACTATCCAGAATTGAAGGCATACGGCTATAACCGTGAAAAGGTTATTAACGCGAGTGTGGAATTTGATATTAATACGCTTAGCCCAACATATAAGCTATTAATTGGCGTACCAGGACGAAGCAATGCATTTGAAATTTCCAAACGCCTTGGCTTGATCGAACGTGTAATTGAGCGTGCCCGCGGACATGTGAGCACGGAAACGAACACAATCGACAATATGATCAGCAAGCTAGAGGAAAGTCAAAAAAATGCGGAACGCGCCTGGGAAGAGGCAGAGGATTTCCGCAAGCAATCCGAAAAGCTGCATAAGGAACTGCAGAATCAAATTATTGAGTTCAACGAGCAGCGCGACAATATGCTGCTAAAGGCGCAAAACGAAGCGGCAGAGAAAGTAGAAGAAGCAAAGAAGGAAGCAGAAACAATTATTCGCGAGCTTCGCCATCTTCGCAAAGAGCAGTTAGCTAATGTGAAAGAGCATGAACTTATTGAAGCGAAAAGCCGCCTAGAGGGGGCTGTGCCGCAGCTTGTGACGAAGAAGCAGAAACAGCAAGTGCAAACAGCACCGCAGAAAGCACTTCGACCTGGTGATGAAGTAAAGGTGCTCACATTCGGCCAAAAAGGACAGCTGCTGGAAAAGGTCAGTGACAAGGAATGGTCTGTGCAAATCGGTATCTTAAAAATGAAGGTAAAAGAAAAGGATATGCAATACATCAGCAGTCCAAAGCAAACAGAAAAGCGCACGCTTGCAACCGTCAAAGGAAAAGACTATCATGTTGGCCTTGAACTGGACCTGCGCGGGGAGCGTTATGAAGAAGCGCTGCATCGGGTAGCGAAATATATAGATGATGCTTTACTTGCGAACTACCCTCGCATCTCGATCATCCACGGCAAAGGAACAGGTGCGCTCCGGCAGGGTGTACAGGAGTACTTGAAGAAGCACCGCGCTGTGAAAAGCTTCCGTTACGGTGATGCAGGAGAAGGCGGTCTCGGTGTGACGGTGGTAGAATTTAAATAATATTCACTGCATGTGTATTAAAATCCCTGCTAGACAACTCGTAACTGTGGTAGAATCTAAGTAATATTCTTCGTAAAAAGGGGTATTGGCGTATGTTTATGGAGAAATTGGCGAAGGTTTTGCTTGTGCTTTGCGGGGGATTTATGGCTGTTGGGGTTGTGTATTGGATGTTTTTTGCGTAAGGTGAGATAGAAATCCCGCTTGGCTCTCGGAAAGGGAGAAGGCGGGATTTTTTATACCTTCAGACATCTTTTTCCTATATTAAGAAATCTCCTTTTTAAACAATGCAAGCAGAAATTTGAAACCCCTTCCATCCAAACCCTATAAGTATGCAAGAATTGTCAATTTCGTACATTTACAATATTAGATGTATTTGATACGATATAATTAAAAATTACTATATAAATCCATTCTGATGTATTGGCGTATCAGTAATGAGAATAGATTTGTTGAATGGATATGTCAGAAAGGGTACATTGGCTAGATACAGTTTTCAGATGCTAAATGAATTTAATAGCTAGCATTAATCCAAAAAACAATATAATACATAATAGTTTGTAAGCTAAGTTAAATTAAAAATGTAGTGGGCGTAAGCCTTTATTTATAGGAGAGAGAGTATTTACCGAATTTTGAATTATCAGAAGAGAGAAAAAATCTTATCACAAAGGAGAGTGAATCGTGAGGTTAACGGTAACGATGCGGCCTGTTAACAATTCTTTAAGGCTGCCTCTTAATTATCAGTATGCCCTGCAAGGGTTTCTGTACCGTTCATTAACAGAGACAAGCTTTGCTAGCTTCCTCCATGAGGTCGGTTTCCAAAAGGGAAAACGGACATTTAAGCTATTTACGTTTAGCCGGTTGTTCGGACCACATAGAATCTATACGAAGCAGAAACAGATTGAGTTTACTGACACTATTACATGGCATGTAAGCAGCGTGCTGGAGGATTTGATTCAACAGCTCCGGGAGCATTTTCTTATGTCTGAAACAGTGCAGCTAAACGGACAAACATTGTATATTAGCAAGGTTGAAGTGCGCAAGACGAGCATGCAAGAAGGATGTTATAAAATTAAGATGTTGTCACCAGTGACAGTGTATAGTACATATGAGCAGGAGGAACGGAAGAAAACACATTATTTTCAGCCGCCGGATCCTGCATTTCCTCACTTAGTACAGGCAAATTTTGTGAATAAGTATGAAGCATACTATGGGACAGTGCCTGAGCATGAGTTTAAAGTATCCCCCCTTGCAGAGGGGGAATTGTCCAAGGTTGTTACAACGTTTAAGGGTCATATTATCACTGGCTGGCTTGGGACATTTGAGGTAGATACATCGCCCGAGCAGCTGACTTTTGCGTACGATACCGGAATTGGCGGTAGAAATTCGCAAGGCTTTGGAATGTTTGAAATTATTGAGTAAACAAATGTCAGTTTGGGGATATATGGGATTCCTAAGCTGACATTTTTCTTTTTACACTTTAGGAACACTGTGTAAGTGCAACTGCGCCTCTGTCTTCGCCCAAGGTCAGGGCTCGCCAATCAGCGAGTTTTCTTTATACAGATATGCATATTTCCGTTTTGTTTTTTGCAGCCGCTGAATACCTTATATAAAAGAGCCATATAAGGGGAGATTCAAAATGGAGAAACCATGGCTGCGTCACTACCCCAAGGAAATTCCTCCTGTTGTAAAGTATGATCTTCGGCCGCTGCATTCGTATTTGGAGGAAACTGCTTCTCAGTATCCAAATAAGAAGGCTATTCATTTTTTAGGAAAAGATGTGACGTTTTCAGAGATATATGAAAAGGCAAGGCGTTTTGCGTTGTTTTTACAGGTGAATGGGCTTCGGAAGGGAGATAGGGTGGCAATTATGCTGCCGAATTGTCCGCAGGCAGTGATCGGGTATTATGGTGTACTTCTTGCAGGCGGCATTGTTGTGCAGACAAATCCATTATATACAGAGCGGGAGCTAGAGTACCAGATGCGGAATTCCGGCGCTACCTTTATTTTATGTTTGAATCTTGTATATCCGAAGGTATCAGCTGTTGTGCCTTCAACATATTTACAGAATATTATTGTGACAAGTATTGGTGATTACTTGCCGTTTCCGAAGAATGTGCTGTATCCGTTTGTTCAAAAGAAGCAGACGAAGCTGATTGTAAATATACGAGAAACAGAGACGGTCCGTTTGTGGAAAACAGTTATGCATACATCGCCAAAGTACACGGATGTACCATGTGATCCTGCAAATGATTTAGCACTGTTGCAATATACGGGTGGAACGACCGGGGCTCCAAAAGGCGTGATGCTTACGCACGAGAATCTTGTTTCTAACACTGTAATGGCCATTCAATGGCTGTATAACTGTGAGAAGGGGAAGGAGGTTATACTTGGAGCGTTGCCGTTTTTTCATGTGTATGGCATGACAGCGGTAATGAATCTTTCCATTATGCAGGCATATAAAATGGTACTGATTCCAAAGTTTGATATTGATATGATGTTAAAGGAGATTAAGGAGCAGCGTGTAACGTTATTTCCAGGCGCACCGACGATGTACATTGCCCTGCTGAATCATCCAAGGCTGACAGATTTTGATGTATCTTCTATACGTGCTTGTCTTAGCGGATCGGCTGCGCTGCCTATTGAAGTGCAGGAGCAGTTTGAGTCACTCACAGGCGGAAAATTGGTTGAGGGCTATGGTTTAACCGAATCATCGCCGATTACGCATGCTAATTTTCTTTGGTCAGAGCGGGTGAAGGGGAGTATTGGGGTACCATGGCCGAATACGGATGCACATATTGTTTCGCTTGAAACAGGAGAGAGATTGTCTCCTAGAGAAATTGGCGAGTTGATTGTGAAAGGTCCTCAGGTGATGAAGGGATATTGGAAGAATGAGCAGGAAACAGCTGCTGTATTGAAGGAAGGCTGGTTATATACGGGTGATCTTGGTTATATGGATGAAGAAGGGTTTTTCTATATTGTGGATCGGAAGAAGGATATGATTATTTCAAGCGGATTTAATGTGTACCCGCGTGAGGTTGAGGAAGTGCTGTATGAGCACGAGAAGGTAAAGGAAGCTGTTGTCGTAGGGGTACCGGATTCATATCGGGGAGAAACGGTGAAGGCGTTTATTGTATTAAAGGACGATGTGATATGCACGGAGGAGGAGCTGGATCAGTTTGCTCGTAAGCTGCTTACAGCGTATAAGGTTCCGAGGGTGTATGAATTTCGGAAGGAGCTGCCAAAGTCAATAGTTGGAAAAGTTTTGCGGCGTGTATTAGCAGAGGAGGATACAAATGATAAGGTAGATTAGTTGGAATTATGGAAGCCTTTTCTTTTGGGAGGATGGCTTCCATGTATTCCTTTGGTAGGATCATATTGACAATAAAAGGGATTATCAGTATGATGATAACATGAATGAATAGTCATTCATTTTTGTTAGAGGAGAAGTTAAATGTGAAGAAAAATAAGCCAAAATATTCTCAAATTCTTGATGCAGCTGTAATTGTGATTGCAGAGAATGGATACTATCAGGCGCAGATTTCAAAAATCGCCAAGCAGGCGGGCGTTGCAGATGGTACGATTTATCTTTATTTTAAAAATAAAGAAGATATTCTAGTGTCTTTGTTCGAGGAGAAGATGGGAGAGTTTGTCGAAATAATCAAAGAGCGGACAGCAGGAATTGAGAGTGCTGCAGAGAAGTTATTTATGTTAGTTGAGAGCCATTTATCCTTGCTTGCGGAAAATCATCATCTTGCCGTTGTGACGCAGCTTGAGCTTCGTCAGTCGAATAAGGAAATTCGCTGGCGTATTAATGAGGTGCTAAAGGGATATCTACGGGTGATTGATGAGATTGTGATGCTGGGTGTTGAAAAAGGAGAGTTTCAGAGCGATTTGAATGTTCGTATTGCACGGCAAATGATATTCGGAACGCTGGATGAAGTGGTGACCAACTGGGTGATGAGCGAGCGGAAATATGATTTGGTTTCCTTGATTCCTACGGTGCATGAACTTTTAGCAAACGCTTGCGGCTGCCGAAAATAAAAGGGGGTAATACATATGGGGTTCCTTACTGTAAAAGTGGAAGAGTATGTGGCTGTCCTTACGATTCAAAATCCGCCTGCAAATGCGATGGCGGCGGCAATTATTCGCAGATTGTCTGAAGTGCTTGATGAACTGGAGCAAAACGATAGCGTACGAGCGATTGTGATTCATGGCGAAGGTCGTTTTTTCTCTGCTGGCGCTGATATTAAAGAGTTCACAGTCGTTGAAGAGGCAAAGGATGCAGAGGAATTGGCGCAAAACGGTCAGATTGTGTTTGAGCGTTTGGAGAAGTATCAAAAGCCTGTTATTGCGGCAATTCATGGTGCAGCACTGGGCGGCGGCTTAGAGATGGCAATGGCGTGTCATATGCGTATCGTAAGCGAAAATGCAAAGCTCGGCTTACCAGAATTAAACCTTGGTATTATTCCAGGCTTTGCGGGAACACAGCGTTTGCCTCGTTATGTCGGTAAAGCAAAGGCGCTTGAAATGATGCTAACGGGCGAACCGATTACAGGAACGCAGGCAGTGCAGTGGGGACTTGCGAATGCTGCGTACCCAGAAGAGGAATACCTGGAGGCAGCAATGAAGCTCGCGAAGAAGGCTGCAAGCAAGAGCACAGCCTCTGTTCGTGCCGTATTGGAGCTCCTTCAGACAGTGAAAACGTCTGAGTATTATGAGGGCGTGCAGCGCGAAGCCCAGTTGTTTGGTAACGTCTTCACTTCACCGGATGGCCGAGAAGGAGTTGAAGCATTTATACAAAAACGTAAGCCTATGTTCAGCGGTAAATAATTCCCTATATTTTTTCGAAAAAAATAAACTGAATATTTGTAATTCATTGTATGTTTTACATTTCGGAAGGGGAATGTGGAATGAACATTTACGTACTGATGAAGCGAACGTTCGATACAGAAGAGAAGATTGTTATTAAAAATGGCAGTATTTCTGATGGGGAAGCTGAGTTTATTATAAATCCATACGATGAGTATGCGATTGAAGAAGCGATCCGTGTCCGTGACGCAAAGGGCGGTGAGGTGACCGTTGTAACAGTTGGCGGCGAGGATGCGGAGAAGGAGCTGCGTACAGCGCTTGCGATGGGCTGTGATAAGGCTGCACTCATAAATATTGAAGATGATGTAGAAATCTGTGATCAGTATACAACGGCGAAAGTATTGTCAGAGTATTTAAAAGATAAAGCTGCCGATTTAATTTTAGCGGGCAATGTGGCGATTGACGGTGCATCCGGCCAGGTTGGTCCGCGTGTCGCAGAGGCACTTGGCATTCCATATGTAACGACAATTACAAAGCTGGAGATTGACGGCGTGAACGTCCGCATCGAACGCGATGTAGAGGGAGATACGGAAGTGGTGGAAACAACGCTTCCCCTTCTCGTAACCGCGCAGCAAGGTTTAAACGAACCGCGCTATCCATCCTTACCGGGAATTATGAAGGCAAAGAAAAAGCCGCTTGCCCGAATGGATCTTGATGACCTTGATTTAGAAGAGGATGATGTAGAAGCGAAAACGAAGACGATTGAGGTGTACGTACCGCCAAAAAAAGCTGCAGGAAAGGTGCTGCAGGGTGATCTTGCTCAGCAAGTGAAGGAGCTAGTGTCTTTGCTGCATACGGAGGCAAAGGTCGTCTAAGTTTGTGAAGAGCGCCAAACATATCTCGGAGGTGGATGAGATGGCTCGTAAGGTACTGGTCTTAGGAGAGGTACGTGACGGTTCGTTGAGAAATGTGTCATTTGAGGCCGTGTCCGCAGCAAAAACAATGGCGGAGGGCGGTGATGTCATCGGTTTTCTGATCGGTGAGAGTGTGGCTTCCTTGGCTCTTCAGCTGATTCAATACGGTGCCGACCGCGTGATAACAGTAGAAGATGCAAAGCTGAAGTCTTATACATCTGATGGTTATGCGCAGGCAGTTTTAGCAGCGGTGGAAGCAGAGCATCCAGAAGGTCTTGTAATGGGGCACACAGCACTTGGAAAGGATCTGTCGCCAAGGATTGCCGCAAAGCTAGGCGCAGGTCTCATTTCTGACGTAACAGCCCTAGAGGTTGCAGGAGGAAATGTTGTATTTACACGCCCGATTTATTCCGGTAAAGCATTTGAAAAGAAAATCATAACAGCTGGCCTGCTTCTTGCGACCGTACGGCCAAATAATATTGCACCTCTTGCATTAGATGAGTCCCGCACAGGTGAAACGAAGTCTCTTGCGGTTACGATTAAGGATTTGCGTACGACGATTAAGGAGGTTGTC
The DNA here is from genome assembly GCF_038440375.1 of Bacillus sp. OTU530. NCBI lineage: Bacteria > Bacillati > Bacillota > Bacilli > Caryophanales > Bacillaceae > Bacillus > Bacillus sp. OTU530. Next base: position 87,961 of record NZ_JASATP010000006.1, on the reverse strand, counting down.
CGCAAAACAGCAGAGGGTGTAGATTTATCAGAAGCGAAGGTAATTATTGCTGGCGGACGCGGTGTGAAAAGCGCGGAAGGCTTTAAGCCGCTGCAGGAGCTTGCAAAGGTGCTCGGAGGGGCAGTAGGAGCCTCTCGCGGCGCATGCGATGCTGACTATTGTGATTATTCGCTGCAAATCGGGCAAACAGGAAAGGTCGTAACCCCTGATCTATACATTGCTTGCGGTATTTCCGGAGCCATTCAACATTTGGCTGGCATGTCCAACTCAAAGGTAATTGTAGCAATTAACAAGGATCCGGAAGCGAATATTTTTAAAGTAGCAGACTATGGCATTGTTGGTGATTTATTTGAGGTTGTACCGCTTCTCACAGAGGAGTTCAAAAAGCTGACGGTTCGTTCATAGGATGATCTAAAGGGCGAGAGGGGATGATCTTCTCGCTTTTTGCATTTGCCTATGGGATAATCTCTTTCAGGCTTTGCTTTTTGAATGCAAGTCATGAATAAATAAAAAGCAAATTGAGACAATACATAACGGTACATAATATTCGCCACGCTGAAAAGATAGTGATATACTTTTGGTTAGATTCGCTATAAGGAGGAACTTAAAATGGCAATTGTAAACGCAACTGATCAAACTTTCACGAATGAAACAGGAGAAGGTCTAGTACTAGTTGACTTTTGGGCACCGTGGTGCGGACCTTGCAAAATGATCGCTCCTGTATTAGTTGAAATTGACGAAGAATTAGGCGGAAAAGTGAAGGTTGTAAAAGTAGACGTAGATGAAAACCAAGAAACAGCAGCAAAATTCGAAGTAATGAGCATTCCATCTTTATTTGTTATGAAAGATGGCCAAATCGTTGATAAAGCATTAGGCTATAAGCCGAAGGAAGCATTAGTGGAGCTAGTATCCAAGCACTTCTAATTTCAAATGCGGTTCATAAAAAACCTGGCACTAAAGGTGAGCTTTAGTGCCAGGTTTTTTATATTGCAGGAAATTTTAGGAATACAGTATAAGTGCAACTACGCCTCTGTCTTCGCCTAATGGCTTACCAATTGGCGAGTTTTCTTTATGGACAGATTTGAAGCAAGGGGTTAGAAAAAGTGATTTCTTTTTTTAATTCCTTCATTATATGAAGTAAATGACCAGGTGGACAACTTGGTTAAAAACATAGTGGGGCATGTCCTGTTGTCAAGCTATCATGTATACTCCTTATATTAAAAGGGAACGGATAACATGAAAGGGGTGCAGGCTTATGAAACGAAAAAACACAAATGAAGCTGAACCGGTTCTTGCTCCTGGATTGGACCGTGGGCAGGAGCTTGAGCGAAGCGCAACGCCGGAAGAGGTAGAACGAGGCGAGTATACGAAGGTTTTCAAGCTGTCATTGGATGAAGTAGACGCGTCCGATCCTCAAGGGTAACGCTAATTCCCAAAAGGTCACGTTTTCAGTGACCTTTGGGTCAACTTACTATAGTTTGTTTTATCTTGTTAAGGAGACTGTAGATTTTTCGTTGTCACAAATCTCGCGAATATGGATAATCGACTCTTGATAACATAATAAAATGATTTTTAAGTATGTTGTTATACATAAAATATATGTATTATACGAATATTGTTAATCTTGTTAAGTTTAAATGTAAACATTTCTAAGAAAAACTCATTGACAATGATAATTATTCTCTCCTATAATGACGATAGTTAAAGTGAAAATCGTTATCACGTACAGAAATAGGGGGAGCAAGACATGAATTGGAAGTTAAAGGTATTATCAGCAGCAGCGGTAACATCCATTTTATTTGCGGGATGTGCTAAGCAGGAGACTGCAGGCTCAACAGAGACAAAGACAAAGACAGAGCAAGCAGAGAAAAAAGAAGAGACAACAGCAGAAGTAACAAAAGAAGCAATCGTGCAGGCGTATAAGGATGCAGTTACAGAGCTAGACAAAGCAAAGGCAGGACAAGAAGTTGATTTTGATAAGGTAACAACTTTATACAAAGAAAACCTGCAAACTCTTGTACAAGCACGTGATGCTGAATTTACAGAGCAAATTGACCAAACGATTACAGCAGCGCTAGAAGCGGGCAAAAAGAAAGAAATGGATCCAATTATCACGCGTCAGCTATTTGATAAATTGATGCAAAAGGAATTGTTCCAAACATTGCGTCATGAGTTTAAAGAAATTGATGAAAATTGGGGCAAGACAGAGGAAGTAAAGGAAGAGTATGAGGAAGCATTAACGTTCTATAAAGTGCTTGAAGGCACAGTAACAAAGCGTGATGCAGCGTACGGAACGAAGATGGTAGATACAATCAATGGCGGCTTCAGCGAAATGAAGGCAGCGATTGACAAAGGAGATAAGCTTGCATTCCAACTTGGCAAGCAGGTGGTTGATAAAACAATTATGAAAACATTCTACTTTGCAACAGGTGCTCTGCCGAACGGTTATGCAACAAAAGCAGCTGAGGAGGCAAAAACTGATGCAACAGCAGCAAAGATTGAGCAGGCAGAAGGCTGGGCTTTCTACCAGGCAATCTATCCATACTTGAAAAAGAACTCTCCTGAAGAGGGCGATGCAATCTTAAAGCAATTTGATCTGCAAACAGATGTGAAAACATTAGATCCAGCATTGGTGAACAAAACATTTGTACGCGGCTGGGTGAATGTGGCGCTTTCTGAGTATAAAGAAAGCCAAGAAATGTTCAATGAAGATAAAGGTGCCATTACAGCCATGGAAGGCGCATTGTTCATCAACATGATTGAGAGCGACTTGAAGACATTAATCGGCGAGCAGGAAACAGCAGCTTTAACAGCATCTACACAAGCGTACCTTGATGCTGCGAAAGCGAAGGACAAAGCAGCAGCTGATAAGGCTTTAGCTGAAATCAAGTCTGTGCTTGATAAAGTCGTACAAGCGACAAAATAAGCAGAAATCGGACGCGCTTTTACAAAAATCGTTTATACTAAGATGAAAGGACAACCTTGTTGGAAAGCAAGGTTGCTTCTTTTTGTTACAACAGTAAGAAAGCAGAGTTTTTAAAGTGCTGTCTAGCTCCAGCGCTCAGCCCCTCGCAGTCAAATAATCTTCACAGCAGAAGGAAAAAAATCGCTTTTCATGGTGAAGAACACAAGCAATAATTCTGTGTATTTGTTCCGTCCGAATCATGCGTTTTGTACGCAGGTTGTTTGTCTGTCGGCGTTAACTAGGGCGCTTACGCTTTTCTTACACTTTAAGAAAGTATAAATTTCTAGCTGGATGCTAATTCGACGCAGCGAGAAATTTTAGGAATAAAGTATAAGTGCAACTACGCCTCTGTCTTCGCCCAAAGGCAGGGCTCGCCAGTCGGCAAGTTTTCTTTATAGAAATGGAGGAACTGCACGTGAACATTCTTATTACGGGAGGCGCTGGGTTTATCGGCAGCCATTTGGCGCTTCGTCTTTTGCAGGATGGAAAGAAAGTTGTGTTATTAGATAGCTTTCATCCGCACTATTCAAGGGAGCGCAAGCAATATCATATTGAACAGGTGCAGCAGCATGGAGCAGTATCTTTTTATGAGTGCGATGTGCTGCATAAAGAAGATCTAAGGGCTGTCATACAGCAGGAAAAAATTGATACAGTTGTTCACTTAGCTGCCTTGCCCGGTGTACGTCCTTCTTTGGAAATGCCGTCCTTATATATAGATGTAAATGTAAAAGGAACAACTAATATTCTCTCATGTGCAGGAGAAGAGGGAGTTAAGAAGGTGGTATTCGCTTCTTCCTCTTCTGTGTATGGAGAGCAAGTGGGAATGCCGCTTGCCGAGCATATGGCTAATGGAAAAGTATTGTCTCCGTACGCCGCTTCCAAGTTTGGCGCAGAGTCGCTTTGCTATGCGTTTCAATATATGTACGGCTTTCAAGTAAACATATTGCGCTTTTTTACGGTATACGGACCTTGGAGCCGACCTGATATGGCGATTGGGATTTTTTTGCGCAAGCTGCTTCGGCAAGAGGGGATTAGCGTGTATGGCACAGGAACCGGCCGCGATTATACATACATTGATGATATTGTAAACGGCATCGTGCTTACGCTAGAATCTAAACATAGCGATGTGTACAATCTCGGCTCTCATGCTCCTGTACTGATGACGGAGCTATTAGATGAGCTCCGCCGTTATTTCCCAGCTATGCGCGTAAAGCAAGAAGAAGGGAGAATGGGTGATGTGACGTCGACATGGGCGGATATTACAAAGGCACAAACGAAGCTAGGCTATCAACCGAGTGTTTCGTTTGAGGAAGGTTTAGAGCGGACAGTTGTCTGGGCAAGGAAGCATGCGCATCTTCTTTAGGATTGTTGGTGTTGCTTGCTTGTTTTTGTTTGTTGGATTGTCCTTTCATGTGTTGAATTTACAGTCCCTTTTCATGCAGATGCGATCTCTGTTGCATCGTCCCATTTTACTTGCTTTGCTCGTCGGCTTGTATGGAGCTTCATTTTTGCTGAAGACTTATGCCTGGCGTTTATATTTGCATGAGAAGATTACGTTGCGTGAAGGATTGTACGGTTTGTTGTATAGTCTGCTTGTAAATCATTTGTCACCACTGAAAATCGGTGATGCTGTCCGCATTGCTGCTGTGACGAAACGGGGGCGTGTTTCCTGGGCGGAAGCAGCGCAATCTGTTATTGTGATGCGCCTGCTCGATTTGTTAATACTTGGCTTGTTCGGCGCCTTTGGGACGCTGCTCCTGTTTCAGCAGCTGAGTGTCCGTGTGCTGCTGTTTGTGTTGGGCAGTGTCCTGATGTTAATCATCGCCTTATTTTTGCGCCATAAAGCCCCTAGCTTTCTTCAGAAGCAGCTCCAGCAGCTAAGCAGTGCTTTGCAAGGAGGGCGCGGCGCAGCTATCGTTTTGCTCGTTGCGGTGAGCTGGATTTTTGAAGCTTTCGTTATTTTTGGCATAAGCAGCAATGTTTCCTTCTGGGAGGCTGTATGGGTAAATAGCGTTACCATTGCCGGTCAAGTATTTCAGCTAACACCGGGCGGGGTCGGTACATATGAAACTGTGATGACATTTGCGCTTAGGGCTGTTGGTGTGCCCGTGCAAAAGGCGTATGAATGGGCGCTTCTTAGTCACGGCTTTAAATTTTTGTTTTCATATGGAGCGGGATTGCTTGTCTTTCTTATATATCCAATTCAGCTTGCCTCGTATCTGCGCTATAAAAAGAAGGGAGAGACTAACGAGTGGAGGAAGTAAAAAAAGCATCAAAGTTTGAGAAAGTGGCGGCACGTTGTTGGAATTTATTAAATGAAGGAAAACCGTTTACGCCGATATTTGTTATTGGAACATTCCTTTTGTTCCATATCGCAGAAGTTGGAACGGGAAGCTTTTGGGGGAATATGCTCGGCAGCCTTCTTCTTGTGCTGCCGCTCCTTGTTTTATACTATATATTTGATTTTCCATTATTTCTGCGAAACTATTTATGGATTCCGTTCATTGCTTATTTGATGATGTTTGGACAGTTTACATTATCCCTTTTGCTGCTGGCAATCGGGTTGTACTTCTTTTTTACCGTCTTTTTTTGGGGAACGTTTTATTATCATTTACGCATTGGCACGTCGTGGCTCAATTTCACGCGTTTTTGGAAGCTTGTCTTAAAAAACAGCGATTCTACAAGCGGCAACGCGCAAGAACAGCTGCCTAAGTTTTTGCTTGTGCTGTCACTTTGGCAATATGGTTTTAATGCACTCTCTGCGGGCGGCTTTGCCTCTGTTGATATTTCGTTGCTTCTTATGTTTTACGGCGGATTATTGCTATATACAATCATTTTGCATCGTAATTTATTTGATTGGAAGCCAAAGGCGATTGCGACATATACGAACAATGCGCCTGTTCCAACAGAAGCTATTAGCGATAAGGTTGTGGTCATTGTCATTGACGGTATGAGAAAGGAACGTTTTGATGTTGCGCATACACCATATTTGGACTTTCTTCGAAAAAATGGTACGGAGTTTACAAATATGGAAACAGTGTATCCAGCTCGGACAGTCGTTTGTTTCTCGTCCATGTTTACCGGTACGTACTCATTTGAGCATGGAATTAAATCTAATATGGTTTGGAAGCACGGCGTAAATGTGGAAAGTATTTTTGACTCGCTTCGCAAGATTGGGAAAAAGGGGAAAATGCTTGCAGTAGCCCACCTTGTTGATGCATTTGGCGATGATGTAGAAACATACACAGCTGTGATGAAGAATGATATTGTAGATTCGCAAATTATGAAAAAAGCCAAAAAAATTATGGATGAACAGAACCCGGATTTGTTCATTGTACAGCTTATTTCAACAGACCAAACTGGTCACAGTCGCGGGGTATTATATGATGAGTATCTTCAAAAAATATATGAAGCGGATCAGCATGTAAAAGATTTTATTGGGCATCTGGAGAAAACAGGAAAAGCAAAAAATACGACTTTTATCATTTGTGCGGATCATGGACAAGCGGATGGCATCGGCGGACATGGCCATTTAGATGAGGGAGAGCGGATTGTACCGTTTTTTATGTACGGTCCAAGTATTAAGGAAGGCGTTCGGATTGAAGAAAAACAAAGTTTAGTATCCGTTGCTTCGACAATCGCGTATTTGCTTGGGGCTCCGTATCCGTCACACAGCCGCGGCCCTGTTTTGTTGGATGCTGTTGAGGAGAGAAAAAAAGGATGAAGCAGCATGTGATTGTATTTTTACCGGCACATAATGAAGAAGAGGCTATTGGTGAGGTGATTCGCAATGTGCCGCGTTATTTTCATCCGGATGTTTTCGTAGAGGTGCTTGTTGTTGACGATGGATCAACCGATGGAACAGTACGAGCTGCAAGAGAAGCAGGAGCCGATTATATCGTATCAAAGCCTGTAAATGAGGGTCTTGGTGCAGCGGTACGGACTGCACTTGGGGAGTGCTGTAAGCTCGGGGCTCACATTGGAGTCATGATTGATGCCGATAACGAATATCCGGCGGATGAAATTCCTGATATTTTGCTGCCCATTTTTGAAGGGAAAGCTGATTATACGATGGGATCGCGTTTTTTAGGAACGATTCGCGGCATGAAGCTGCATCGAAGGCTTGGGAACTATTGCTTTACACTTTTACAATCTCTGCTTCTTAGAAAATGGATCTATGACGGACAGTCTGGTATGCGTGCCTTTTCTCGCCAGGCGATGGAGCATGGGGAAATTGTGCATGATTACAATTATGCGCAGGTGCTAACCTTGAATTTGGTAAGAAAAGGATTTCGTGTTCAAGAGGTTCCCATTACGTATAAGGTACGAGAAACCGGGGAGTCCTTCATTAAATTTCGAAAGTATCTGTTCAATGTGCTGCCAGCTATTTTTCGAGAAATAAGCCGCCCTGTACGGCAGGTGCCCATTGATTATGAGGCACATTTGTTAACAAGTGAGAAGAAATGCTCCTAATGAGTATTTCTTCTCTTGACAATAAAATTGATAATCATTATCATTAAACGCGGGAGGGAACTAGTTATGAAAAAGTTTATTTTATCCTTTTTAGTCGCAATTTTTGCAATATTTTCTATACATACGAGCATCTTTGCGTATTCGTACGGAAATCCGAACGAGGAAGCCATTGCTGAAGCTTATAAGCAAATGGCCACGAAGCTTGATGAGAATCCGCCAAACTATACAGAAGCAAAAAAGATTTATGAAACGGTTCGTGAAGAAATTGATATGCATATGGGACCAGAGCCTTCTAAAGCAATTATGCAAAACTTTGAAAAAAAGCAAAAAGATGAGCTTACACAAAATATGCAAAAGCTCCTTGTCCTCAATATTAACCGCCGTTTGTCGAGTATTGAGGAAAACTTCACCGATTATGATACGGGCAAGCGATTGCTGGCAAAGGGATTTGCAACCTATGAAACACTTTCGCCAATAATCGCAAGCAAGGATAAAGAGCTTGATACAAAGCTGCGCGGTGAATTTAACAAGGCACTTGAAGCACTTGGAAATCCAGGATTGTTCGGAGTTGGAAAAAAGGAAGCAAACAAGGATCAGTTCGTAGAAAGCAAAAAAATCATTTTAAGCAATTTGCAGACGGAATTTAAAGTCGAAAGCTTAAAGTCTGGTCACTTTACAGCGGCTGGTGAGGAAACGACATCAGCAGCGAAAAAGACAGAGTGGACAGATCTCAGCAGCTTGAAGAACTGGCTGCCAATTGTCATCATTGTGATTGTGCTTGTTGGTGTTATTGTATATGCAGTACGAAAAAGAAGGAAATAATGAAGGACTATGAAGGGGAGGAAGAGCAATGCAACTGCAGGCGTTTCTCATTACATTTCGCGAAGTGCTGGAGGCTTTGCTAATCGTTGGCATTATTACAACGTACTTAAAACGAACAGACAATAAGAAGTTTGTGAAATATGTTTGGATGGGGGCAGGTCTTGCGGTTGCAGCGAGCTATTTCATCGCCCTTCTTTTTCAAGTTGTATTCACTGGCTTTGCGGCCATGGGCAGCGAGATTTATTTGAAGATCGGGATTATGTTTGTTTCAGCCATTTTGCTCACACAAATGGTGTTTTGGATGGCAGAGCATAGTAAGGACATAAAGTCTAGCGTGGAAGGAAAAATGGGGCAGTTCATTACAGCTGGAAACGTTATTGGTATGGTTATGCACTCCTTCCTTGTTGTAGTACGTGAAGGTGTTGAAACAGTCTTTTTCTTTGCGGCGATTACGGGCGGCAACATTGGTCAGGCGATGCAAGGATGGGGAGCAATCTCCGGTGCAGTTGCAGCTGCACTGGTGAGCTATATGTTCTTTAAAGGAACGATGCGTATTTCACTAAAGGCTTTTTTCAAAACGACAGGAGTGTTTATCGTTCTTATTGCAGCTGGTTTACTTGTGCAGGGAGTAGGCATTTTACAGGATATCAAGCTTTTGGGCAGCGTAATCCCTCATTTATATGATATTACATGGCTGCTTCCGGAGCATCCAATTGATTATGATCATTATTTACGCGATACAGGAACTGCACCGCTGTTATCTGGTGATATCGGTATTTTCCTAAAAGCGTTTCTCGGTTATTCTTCGATGCCGTCGATTGAAGAGGTGATTGTGTATCTTGGCTACTATGTTGTAATTTATTTGTTCGTTTCATCGAAGCAGCCAAGCACAAAGATCAAAGCGGAACCGGCGAAAAAAGTATTACAAGCAAATAATCAATGAATTAAAAGTACAAGGCATGCGCCTTGTACTTTTTTTAGCAGGTAAGTAAGGGGGAGTTATTATGCATTTTGTAAGTTTTGTAAGGAGAGCAGCAATTGTTTTGATTATAGCAGCAGCCATTATCCGCTTTTTATATACAAGTCCATTTGCTTCAACGTGGGATGAAGTGGATTTTGCTCTCGCACTTGATGAGTATGATATAGCGAATATGCAGCCGCATTTTCCTGGATATCCGTTTTTTATTTTGGGGGGAATGGCGATCCATCATTGGATCGGCAACCCTACGCAGGCACTCGCTATCCTGAATGCCGCGCTGGCAGTAACCGCGATTTTTCCCATGTACAAACTGGCACGCCGTTATGTAACAGTTACACAATCTTTCATTGTTGTTGCGTTATTGCAAACAAGCAGCTATTTTTCGATTCTCGTCACGCAATCTATGTCAGAGGGAGCTGCGCTGTCAATTGTTTGGTGGTATATGTGGGTGCTCATAATTGCTTTTGAACAGAGGGGATTTCGTTTTCAAGTCCTGCCGCTTGTATTGTTTGCGCTTCTCATGGGAATCCGCTTATCGTATGCTCCGTTTGGGATTGGCATTATGTTTCTTTTATTTTGCAGGCACAATCGAAATACAATGCGGGTTGTTTCCCTCATTTTGCTTGCTGCTTTGCTGCAGTTGGTTTGGGTAAGTGCGCTTGTCTGGAATGTGGGAGGAATAGACGGACTTTTAAAGCTAGCCTTCGGATTTGTAGAGGGGCACTTTACAGAGTGGGGCGGGGCTGTGACAGAAACAAAAGAACCGATTGTGTCGAGGCTGTATCGTCTTGTTGTTACCAATATTGTATACGTTGGCGTTCTTTCCAAATCGCTTGTTTCAGGTGTTATCCTTGCTTTGCTCGTTGCTTTCTTGGTGGTTCCTAAGAAGAGGCACTTTCATAGGGAGATGAAATGGGAGACGCAGCTGCTTGTTGCGATAACAGCAGTTTATTTTCTCTGGAATTTACTTGCACAAAATATTGATAAACCGAGACATTCCTATCCAATTGTTATGCTCTTCTTGTTTTTGTTCGCCGTTTCCTCTGTAAAGGCACGTCCCGTGAGTCAGTGGCTGCTTTTGATGTTTTCTATCGCACAGCTGGTGACCGGGCTGGCTTTTGTGAAAGAGCAGGCTTCACAGGAACCGGCTACCTATCAACTTGCACGCTACCTAGAGGAGCGGAAACAGCCGCTTATTGTATACACATGGGAGGAAACGAGAGTGATGGATTATTTGCGTGTATCATATGAACATGAGCGCTTTTACACATATGACTATTATTTACAAGACAAAAAATATCGGCAAAATGATACAATATACGTTACGAACCACCTCATAGATGGATTTCGCAAGCAAGGGGCGCGGGTAGAAGGGAATCTGAAAAAGGTGGCAGAGTTCCGATCGAATCCTTTATTCGACCCAGTTTACAGTGAAATTATTTTATATGAATGGAGAAGCAACTAGAGGGGGAGAGGTATGCAAGAGAAGCTACGTGAAAAGCTGGCGGTTTTGCCAGATCAGCCGGGCTGTTATTTAATGAAGGACAAGCACGGCACGATTATTTATGTAGGCAAAGCAAAGGTGCTCAAAAATCGTGTGCGTTCTTATTTTACAGGAACGCACGACGGGAAAACGTATCGTCTGGTCAATGAGATTGCTGACTTTGAGTATATTGTTACGTCCTCAAATTTAGAGGCGCTTATTTTAGAATTAAATTTAATTAAAAAACATGATCCAAAATACAATATTATGCTTAAGGATGACAAAAGCTATCCGTTTTTGAAAATTACGGCGGAAAAGCAGCCGCGTCTCGTTATCACGAGAACCGTCAAGAAGGATAAAGGAAGATATTTTGGACCATATCCAAATTCACAGGCAGCCCATGAAACGAAAAAGCTGCTTGATCGCATGTATCCATTGCGCAAATGCACAAACATTCCAGACAAGGTATGCTTGTATTATCATATGGGACAATGCTTAGCTCCCTGTATCAAGGATGTGACGGAAGAGCAAAATAGGGAAATTGTTGACCAAATTACCCGTTTTTTAAATGGCGGTCATAAGGATATTCGCTCGGAGCTTGAGGTTAAAATGTACGAAGCGGCTGAAAAGCTAGAGTTTGAACGTGCAAAGGAACTGCGGGATCAAATGGCTCATATGGATGCGCTCATGGAGAAGCAAAAAATGATTATGGGCGATTTACTTGATCGGGATATATTTGGCTATGTGATAGATAAAGGCTGGATGTGTGTACAGGTATTTTTTGTTCGCCAAGGAAAGCTAATTGAACGCGATGTTTCCATGTTCCCAATCTATGATGAGCCTGAGGAGGAATTTCTCACCTTCATTGGACAATTTTACGCACAGGATAATCATTTTAAGCCAAAGGAGATTGTACTCCCAAATGCTATCGACCAAGAGCTGGCACAGCAATTTCTAGAGGTGGACGTATCACAGCCAAAAACGGGCAAGCGGAAGGAGCTTGTTGATTTAGCCTCCAAGAATGCAGATATTGCTTTGAGGGAAAAGTTTTCTCTTATTGAACGTGATGAGGAGCGCACGATTAAAGCTGTGGAGAATTTAGGGAAGGCACTGGGGATTCCAACACTGAGCCGAATTGAGGCGTTTGACAATTCGAATATTCAAGGAACAAATCCTGTTTCTGCAATGATTGTGTTTGTCGATGGTAAGCCGGATAAAAAAGAGTATCGGAAATATAAAATTAAAACGGTGCAAGGACCTGACGATTATGAATCGATGCGTGAGGTTGTACGGCGCCGTTATTCTCGTGTGCTGCGCGAGCATCTTCCGCTTCCGGATCTTATTATTATTGATGGGGGAAAGGGACAGCTTGGCGCAGCGATAGATGTATTGGAGAATGAACTTGGCTTGTCTATTCCTGTTGCCGGTCTGATGAAGGATGAAAAGCATCGTACATCGCAGCTTATTATAGGAGAGTCCGCGCGACCAATAGAACTGGAACGAAGCAGTCAGGAGTTTTATCTGCTGCAGCGGATCCAAGATGAGGTACACCGTTTTGCGATCACGTTTCATCGTCATTTGCACGGTAAGTCAGCCATTCAATCTGTACTTGACGAGATCCCAGGTGTAGGAGAAAAACGAAGAAAGCAGCTTTTGAAGCATTTTGGTTCTGTTAAAAAGCTAAAGGAAGCATCAATCGAGGAAATTACAGCAGCCGGTGTGCCGAAGAATGTAGCTGAAGCAGTACGAAGTCACTTTGAACAAGCTTCCTTCTAGCACTATAGGAGAGTATAAATTTCCAGCTAGAAGTCATTTGACAGGAGTAAAGTAGAAGCGAAACTTCGCTTCTGTCTTTGCCTAATGACTCGCTAGTCGGTTATAACTTCCATGATGCTATAATGGTAATAGATGCTTATTTCATTTTCAGCTGATAGCTTGGCGCGAAGGGCTTGTGTGCAGGACAAGGAAGAAATGATGAGCAGATGGAAAAAACGGAAGTGTTTCCCGTGTTGGCACGGAAATTTGCAACTGTTACAATAGGTAGACGAAGCAAACAACTGAGCAGTTGCTTGCTTCGTCTACCGTATAAAACATAAAAAGCCAGCAAAAGCCGGCTTATGTATTAAGAGGATCCTTTGCATCCCATTTCACGGTAAATAGTACTTTTTCAGAGCGTTTTTTCGGGTCTTCATATGCTTCAGCAATTACTTGGCGCTGCTGCTGCGTTTGCTGTGCAAGAAAACCCGCTTCTAATTGATAGGTTGTATTTTGTTTATTCTTGTAGCGTTCCTCAATAAGAGGACTCGTTAGTTGTAATTGCAGCTCACGTCGGTTTTGCTCAACGATGCTTAAGTCACCCCAGCCGGCTTGCCGGAAAAAAACGATAATATCTTCAAAGGTTTCTAGTGTGTACTTCCTGGCAAGGTTTTTTCCTGCCCAATATAGTATCCGATCTAATTCTTTGCCAATAATATCTGGAAGAAGCTCTTCACGAATTAACTCGTAGGCGAAAGCATTTATTGGAATTGTTAGTAATTGTTCTATATTTGTTTTGTTGCTCACGAGATTTCCCCTCTTTCTTTTCTGTCGTTATTATATAACATTTTGATAAAAGAAACACATAATTTCGCTAGAATGTTACAAAAGCATTACGATGTTTTAACAGGTATTAATGCACTTCTTGAAATTTTATACAGATATTGTGTATCCGTTTTCTTGACGCTCTTAGGAAGTTAGGAGTAAAATGGATTTGTCATAAATTATACTGTAATATTTTGAATAGTTTTTACAATCTTTTTCAGAGAATGAAAGAAATGCTATTGTCTGAAAATAATAATTTATGATGTGAGCTAAACATTCAAGGGGGGTAATGGGAAGATGAAAGGGCAAGAATTTGCTTACCGTAAATGGCACTCTTTATTAGGAGTCATTCCTGTCGGTATTTTTTTGACACAACACTTAGTAGTAAACCATTTTGCTACGGCGGGCGCAGAAGCGTTCAACAAAGCTTCCGGATTTATGGAACACCTACCATTCCGAATTTTCTTAGAAACGTTTGTGATTTTTTTACCATTGTTGTATCACGCGGTATATGGAATTTATATTGCATTCACTGCTAAGCATAATGTTAATGCTTACAGCTATTTCCGTAACTGGATGTTTTCGATTCAGCGTTTTACGGGCGTATTCCTCGTTGTTTTTATCGCTTGGCACGTTTGGCAGACACGTATTGCTGCTGCATTAGGACAAGAAGTGGATTACGAAATGATGGAAAATATTTTAAGCAATCCTGGTATGTTTATATTTTATACAATAGGCGTGTTATCAGCAGTATTCCACCTTGCTAATGGATTATGGTCATTTTTCATTAGTTGGGGCATTACAGTTTCACCGCGTTCACAGCGCATATCTACTTATGTAACATTGGCGATTTTCTTTGCACTATCTATAGTAGGAATTCGTGCTTTGTTCGCATTCGTGGATCCTCAGTTAGCAAATATGTAAGGAGTGGAGAGCATGAAAGGGAAACTAATCGTAGTTGGCGGCGGCTTGGCCGGCTTAATGGCAACAATTAAAGGAGCGGAAGCAGGAGTTAAGGTTGACCTGTTCTCGCTTGTTCCAGTAAAACGTTCTCACTCTGTTTGTGCGCAGGGCGGTATTAACGGCGCTGTTAACACAAAGGGTGAAGGGGATTCTCCATGGGAGCATTTTGATGACACGGTATACGGCGGCGACTTCTTAGCGGATCAGCCTCCTGTTAAGGCGATGTGCGATGCGGCTCCTGGAGTTATTCACTTAATGGATCGTATGGGTGTTATGTTTAACCGTACGGATGAAGGTCTTCTTGACTTCCGCCGCTTTGGAGGTACGAAGCACCACCGAACAGCGTTTGCAGGCGCGACGACTGGTCAGCAGCTGTTATATGCATTAGATGAGCAGGTGCGCCGTCATGAGGTGGCCGGTCTTGTTGAAAAATTTGAAGGCTGGGAGTTTTTACGTGTTGTTGTAGATGATGAGGGTGTTTGTCGTGGAATTGTGGCTCAAAACTTACAATCATCTGAAATTAAAAGCTTCCAAGCTGATGCTGTTATTATGGCGACAGGCGGCCCTGGTATTATTTTCGGAAAATCTACAAACTCAATTATTAACACGGGTACAGCGGCTTCTGCTGTCTATCAGCAAGGCGCAATCTATGCAAATGGTGAGTTTATCCAAATTCATCCGACAGCAATTCCTGGAGACGATAAGCTTCGTCTCATGAGTGAATCTGCACGCGGTGAGGGCGGACGTGTTTGGACATATAAAGATGGCAAGCCTTGGTATTTCTTGGAGGAGAAATATCCAGCGTACGGAAACCTTGTACCGCGTGATATTGCAACTCGTGAAATCTTTGACGTGTGCGTAAATCAAAAGCTTGGTGTGAACGGCGAAAACATGGTGTATCTAGATTTATCTCATAAGGATCCAAAAGAGCTTGATATCAAACTGGGCGGTATTATTGAAATTTATGAGAAGTTCACGGGCGACGATCCACGCAAGCTGCCGATGAAAATCTTCCCGGCTGTTCACTATTCGATGGGCGGATTATGGGTAGATTACAACCAAATGACAAATATTCCAGGGTTGTTCGCGGCAGGTGAGTGTGATTTCTCTATGCACGGAGCAAACCGTTTAGGAGCAAACTCCTTATTATCCGCTATTTACGGCGGTATGGTAGCAGGACCAAATGCGATTGAGTACATGAAGGGTCTTGAAAAGTCGGCTGATGCTGTATCTGTTTCTGTTTATGAGCAAAACGAGCTTGCGGAAATTGAAAGATACAACAACATTTTGGCTATGAACGGAACTGAGAATGCGTATGTGCTTCATAAAGAGCTTGGAGAATGGATGACGGACAATGTAACGGTTGTACGTTACAACGAAAAGCTTCTGCAAACGGATAATAAGATCCAGGAACTGCTGGAACGTTATCAGCGCATCAACATTAATGATACAGCAAAATGGAGCAACCAAGGAGCTTCCTTTACTCGTCAGTTAGAAAACATGCTGCACTTAGCTCGTGTCATCACGCTTGGCGCATATAACCGTAATGAAAGCCGCGGAGCGCATTATAAACCAGAATTCCCAGAGCGTAACGATGAACAGTTTATGAAGCATACAATGGCAAGCTTCGATGCAAAGACGAAGGAGCCAGTATTCTCTTATAAAGATGTAGATGTAGATTTAATCGCACCGCGTAAACGCGACTATACTACAGATAAGAAGAAGAAAAATGAAACGGCAGAACAGAAGGGGGATAAGCAACATGTCTGATAAACAAATCCGCCTCATTATTACAAGACAAGACTCGCCGGACGCACAACCGTATGAACAAGAGTTTGCAATTCCTTATCGTCCGAATATGAACGTTATCTCGGCATTGATGGAAATTCGTCGTAACCCGGTTGATACAAAGGGAAACCAAACAACACCAGTTGCTTGGGATATGAACTGTTTGGAGGAAGTATGCGGCGCATGTTCTATGGTTATTAACGGCAAACCGCGTCAATCCTGTACTGCGCTTGTTGATAAGCTTGAACAGCCAATCCGTTTGCAGCCAATGAAAACATTCCCGGTTGTACGTGATTTGCAAATTGACCGTAGCCGCATGTTCAACGCCTTAAAACGCGTAAAAGCATGGGTGCCAATCGACGGTACGTACGATCTTGGTCCAGGACCACGTATGCCAGAGAAGAAACGTCAATGGGCGTATGAGTTATCAAAATGTATGACCTGCGGCGTTTGCTTAGAGGCTTGCCCGAACGTAAACGAGAAATCTTCCTTTATTGGGCCGGCTCCATTATCGCAAGCGCGTCTGTTCAATGCACATCCAACAGGTTCTCTGCATAAAGCAGAGCGTCTGCGTACCCTGATGGGCGATGGTGGACTTGCAAACTGCGGAAATTCGCAAAACTGCGTACAATCCTGTCCAAAAGGAATTCCGCTCACAACATCAATCGCTGCCTTGAACCGCGATACAACATTCCAATCGTTCAAGGATTTCTTTGGCAGTGACAATAACTATTAATCTGTCAGCTATCGCCTCTTCCTACAGAAGAGGCGATTTTCATAAAGAAAACTCGCCGAGTGGCGAGCCCTGCCTTTGGGCGAAGACAGAGGCGTAGTTGCGCTTATACTGTATTCCTAAAATTTCTCACCACGTCGAATTGACTTCTAGCTAGAAATTTATACTTTCTTACAGTGTAAAGAAAACTCGCCGAGTGGCGAGCCCTGCCTTTGGGCGAAGACAGAGGCGTAGTTGCGCTTATACTGTATTCCTAAAATTTCTCACCACGTCGAATTGACTTCTAGCTAGAAATTTATACTTTCTTACAGTGTAAAGAAAACTCGCCGAGTGGCGAGCCCTGCCTTTGGGCGAAGACAGAGGCGTAGTTGCGCTTATACTGTATTCCTAAAATTTCTCACTACATCGAATTGATTTCTAGCTAGAAATTTATACTTTCTTACAATGCAAGATGCTCTAGCTGCAAGCAGTAAAAAAGGTTTCTTATATAATGCTTCACCTTGTGAAATGATTAGGGGGCGCTGGAATGAAACACATATCATATGTTGAAAATGCTCTGGAATGGGAAAAGGAATTTAGCTTTTTTATACCGGTAAAAGTTCGTTTTTCAGAAACGGATATGTTTGGTCACCTTAATAATAAAGCTCCATTTACATACTTTGAAGAGGCACGGATTGAATTTTTTAAGGAGCTTGGTTTTATGCAAAAGTGGATGGATAAAAAGACGGAAGCAATGATTGTTGTGGCAAACCAGCAATGCGATTATTTGAAGCAGGTGTATTTTGATGAACAGCTACGGGTGTATGTAAAGATACAGTCTGTGGGAACCTCTTCTGCTGACTTGCATTATATGGTGAAAAATGAAGCCGGAGAAATCTGTCTTGCAGCAAGAGGGACTATTGTGCAGGTTTCGAGAACAACAGGAAAAGGTTTGCCGTGGTCTGACGAATGGAAAGTGAAATTGCTTGAGAGATAATTCATATAAAAGACCTCTCTTCATTCTCTGAAAAATAGTTCCTCTACCACCCTATATAAGTAGAAGAAAAAGATTTGATGAAGCGAGGAATTTCGGTTTGGGACATTGTCTAGTTTCTGTTTTTAGTACAACCCCACACAACGGAAAATCATCTTCCCTTTGTGTGGGGTGTTTTGCTGCCTGTGTCCGTTTTTCTTATGAAGAGATTCAGGATGTTTTTTCTTGTTCCTCTTGAGAGGAGGATACGGACCAGTCCTGTGTTTGAATTTGTCTAGAGTACAGATCAGTCTCAATTGTGTAACGAGGTCGTTGTTTCACCTCTACATACATTTTTCCGATATACTCTCCAATTAATCCGATGCTCATAAGTTGAATACCGCCTAATAACCAGATTGAAATGACGATGGATGTCCATCCTGGCGTTGTAAAACCAAGGAAACGCTGACCGAGCGCATAGACCCCGCAAACCAGGCTTAGCAAGAAGACGCACATTCCGATAATCGTAATCCAGCGAATTGGCGTTATGCTAAAGGATGTAATGCCATCAAAGGCAAATGACAGCATTTTTTTTAACGGATACTTCGATTCGCCCGCAAAACGTGCTTTTCTCTCATATGTAACAAAAGTGGAACGGAAGCCAAGAAGCGGAATAATGCCGCGCAAAAATATATTGCGCTCTTCATACAGGCTTAGTTCATCAAGGGCACGTTTGCTAAGCAAGCGATAATCGGCATGATTATGTACAATATTCACGCCTGCCTTATGTAAGAAGCGGTAAAACCAAACAGCGCTTGTTCTCTTAAAAAATGTATCTGTATCCCGTTTGCTTCGTACACCATATACAATATCATTGCCTTCTTGATATTTTAGAATAAAATCGCGAATAACGGCAATATCGTCTTGTAAATCAGCATCAATGGAAATGACGCAGTCAGAATATTCCCTTGCCAATAAAATGCCGGCAAGGAGCGCACGTTGATGACCGACGTTGCGCGCTAGCTTAATACCCGTTAAAAATGGATTTATCCTGCTAACTTCCTCTATAAGATTCCATGTCGCATCCTTGCTTCCATCATCTACAAATAGAAGCTTGCTCCTTGCGTGGATAAGCTCCTCTCGGATTAGCTTTGCCAGTACAACTGAAAGCTGTCCAATGGTTTCTTTCATTACTTTCTCTTCGTTATAACAAGGTACCACAATTGTTAAAATAGGTTCTGTCATGATGTCACTCTCCTTGTGTTTCCACTTCATATAGATAAATGCGCCAAAGAGCTTCTGGATGTTCAAAGGATCGTTTGAAACGAAGATGATTGGAAGCTGCGTTTTGAATCGGAACAGCTGAGAAAATATAGCGTCCCCCTAATGAGGAAAAGGCCGCTGTGTTTAACTGCAGATGACGAATTTTTTTCTTGGATGTTTTCCGATAGTCATACCATTTTCCAAGTTCGGCAGAGAATAGGTAGCAGCGTCCGCCCCAATGATCAAAATACCGTTTTAAACGTTTATTTTTCTTGAGCTCAGCTGCAATGATTTTTCGGAATTGCCGCTTATAGGATAGCGGATAAAAGTTATTGTATGTATCTAATGTGTAAAAGCCATTATATTGTGCAATAGCTGGGTGAAGCCCAATGGTTGCAACGCGATAGTTCTGTTTTGGCTTCCCGATATAATCCGCGATATTCTCGAATAGGGAAACTGCATAGAACTCCTTGAAGGACGGAGCATGTACGCGTCTGTAATACCACTCTTCGTTACAATAAAATAAGATAAGACATTGTGCGATAACAGCCAGCTTTACAAGGCTCCTCCATCTCTTTCCAAGCTGCCAAAGAAATGCGAGAGAAAGGGCGAACAGGACATATAAGACAAGCGGCCGCAAAAAGTGGAAGCGTGCAAAGTTGAAAGTGTTCAGAAATGCAAAACGTTCCTTGAGAGGCTGCCAGCCAACATAAAACCAAAAGGCATACCAAACGGATAAACAAATGTTAAGAGCAAACCAACCTAAAAAGCTGCGCTTAAGCATATCCTTTTTGCGCTGAAAAACCAATATAACAAGTGTAAACAGCTGAAGCGGGAGAAGAACGTATGTGTGAACAGTTAGTACGTGTGTATGCCCAATTGCGAAGTTCTTTCCCACGAGCCGAATGGTTTTCCAAAATGGGAGGATAGACGAGACAAACTCATTTCGGCTTGTCGGCCCCTGCGGGAATAAAAGAGAGTAGACAAGTCGATAGTCAATAAGTAAATATAAAGCTGTCATCGTAACGATACTTGCCGCAAATACAGGATTGATGCGTCGAGTTCGCAGTACGTCAACCAACCATAGCACTCCCATTGCAGCGAGAAAAAAGAAAAAGCCTAACACGAAGCTTGAATACAGCGGCAATAGAAGGATGACCAGCCAGTGCTTCCAAGAGGCTGTGTGACGGCGAATATGCAAAAATGCCCATAGAGCAAGCGGGTGCCCCAACGTACTTAACATGCCGGATGGCCAAAAAGGAGTTAAGGAAAAGGCCAAGGCAGCCCCAACAGAAATCCAGCTCGTTTCCCTTTGAGGAATAATATGATCCTGAAGCAGATAATACATTCCAAAAAAAGCCACGAAGCGGACAATTGTTTGACTAATCGCATAAGCAATCATCGAAGGGAACAGCATATGAAGCCAAACGAGAAGGCTAAATTCTGTTCCAAATGAATTGCGTGGCAGCCCATTGATAACCTGGGGAATGGTTGCATCAATTGCCCCAAAAAGCTGTCCGCTTTCCCGGAGCACCTTGTACCAAGCGATATTAGAATCTAAATTATCGTGCATACGAATATGCGCATTCTCTCCCAGTGCGTATAGAGGGAGAAGAAACAGAGCAATTATCACGCATGCCAGTAAAACAGCGCGGTGTTCTCGAAGTTTTAACAGCATATTTCATCACCCAAGCTATAGGATAAACAAATAATGGGAAATCATTCATTATTTTACACTGTAAGAAAGTATAAATTTCCAGCTAGAAGTCAATTCGACGTAATCGGAAATTTTAGGAATACAGTATAAGTAGGGCTGCGTCTCTGTCTTCGCCCAAAGGCAGGGCTTGCCAATCGGCGAGTTTTTTTACAAATACAATTCCTTAACTAGGTGCCAATTAAATTTGACAAGAAAACCAGCATAATAGTTATGGCTAAGGAAACAGCGAATGGATACCGTAACGTTGAGGGGAAGCGTGTTAGCTGTTGTTGCGGTAGTGGCGGGAATGAATAAGCTCACCCCTTTTACGAAAGGGGTGAGCTTATCTGCTATTATTGTTGACTTTGATTGTTTCTGTGCTGTGACTGATTTTGTTTGTTCATGGACATCATATCTGTTAACTGGATACCGCCGTTTCTCATCATGCGGGACGCAGCTACGCCAATTCCAATCCCAATTCCAACAGCTGTTAAAGTAGAGAAAGTTCCCATTCCATTTCGTCGAAACATTGTAATCCCTCCTAATTCGTGTATAGTTTTATCTGCAACCTTTGATAATGTGCGGCAAGTACGCGGGAAACATAAGTACAAATCATTGTCTACTCAAGGGCGCACTTTTGTCTCCTTCTTATACAACCTACATTTTTTTGAGGTCATAGCCTTTTCTCTCAAGCTTAACATCCTTCCCTGCCACATTCTCTATAGCTCCATCAACAGTTCCTTCTGTGTACGTATCACTTACTTGTTCATGCGTAACAGCGAACGATTGAGATAAGCTATCATTTTTTTTGTAGTCCGTAGGATCATACTGCTTGTCTGAGATATTGCTGCTTTGTGTTTGTAAATCATCCTGTTGTTTGTTTGCCACTTGTATCAGCTCCTTTCTGCCATAGTGTCACCGTTTCTGCATCGAATTATAAAAACTTTATCCTTTGATAAAATCAGGTTCAGTAATGTTAGCAATCAACTTTTTACAAGGCTTAAAGATTGGATTTTTGCTTATCCCGAATTAACCGAGATACTGTTTTAGGATTTCTAATCCCATTTTCAACTCATCTAATGAGCTTGTAGAAGAAAGCGAAATACGCAAATACTTATCAGGTGTGGTCTGCCCACTGAGAAAACGTTCAGAATGAAAAACTCGAATACCGCTCCTTTTTAAATCCATTTCCAATTTTAAGGCATCATTATGCCCTTCAATGGGAAGCCAACGATAGAAACTAAGGGGATGCCCAACAGGCTTGTTAAGCGGGAAATATTCTAAATACATATCATTTGCAGACTGTGCAAGCTGTTGCTTTTGAGAAACAATTTCATGAGCTTTTCCTGATAAGATACTCTCTGTGATAATCTCCGCATCTAAGGAGGAGGTTTTTACATTGATGTTAAAAATAGCCTGCAAAATTTTCTCACGCAATGCATCCCCATAGACCATATAGGCCACTCTTAATCCAGAACAGATGGACTTAGAGGTGCCGCAAATATAAACACTTTGTTCTGGAAGTAAATTGAACATGGGTTGCTGATAATCGGGGATAATACCTGCCGTCAGAAATGCATGGATATCATCCTCAATCAAAATTAAACGATGCTTACGGATGACAGCCGCTAATTCCAGCTTTCGAAAATCTGACATCATAACGGTGGTAGGATTGCAGCAAGAGGGCATTAGGAAAATGCCATGAATGTTTATTTGGGAACACTGTTTTTCTAGTTCGTCCGGCAGCATCCCAAACTGGTCTCCGGGAATGGGTACTAGCTGAATATGAAACATTTTTGCTAACTCAATAAAGTTTGAATACGTGTATAAGTCGGTTGCAATACGATTGCCAGGCTCAAATAACGCAGTCAATGTAATCGCCAATGCATTTTGGGCACCGGAAACGATTGCCATATGCTCTTGGTCTGCCTGAATACCGAAAGAGTTCATCCAGTTTAGTCCTGCTGTTTTTTGATGTGGAATCCCGGTCGGGTCATTGTAATTTAGTAGCTGTGCCAAATAACTTTTATCCATAACTTTTGGCATAGTCTCTGCTACAATGCTATTGGTCTGCTCAAAAGAGGCAACAAAACCAAGATCAATACAGTTTTTGATTGTATCCGTTGAAATGGTAATAGAACGGGCGGCATTAGGGGCAACAAAGGTCCCGCTTCCGGTGACTGCATAAATTAATCCCTTGATCTCGCATAGTTTGTAGGCACGGGTGATAGTGGTAAAGTTTAAGTCAAGAAAATCTGCCAGTTCTCGTTGTGGAGGCAGTTTTGTCCCTGGTGCTAAAAATCCGTTTATAATATCCCGCTCCAGTAGCGATGCAATAGATTCATAAAAAGGACGCTTTAACGCTTTCTTATCAGGCTTCCAGGACATTGGATAGTTATCAAATGAATTTACAGGCATACTGCACCTCTATTATCGTGTTTTATACCATGATACCATCATAATTGTAATCCATACAATTCTCTTATTTATTGTATGGATTTCGTGTGCTAAATTTGTATGGAACACAGTTAGTAGTTGAGGATGTGAATCATATGAACAAAAGAAATCAAATTATAAGCGCATTTCGTGCCGCTCTTCCGCACACATTGCCTATTTTTGCAGGATTTGTATTTTTGGGAGTCGCTTATGGGATCTATATGAAGTCATTAGGCTTCGGTGCAATTTACCCAATCCTGATGAGTTTAACAATATTTGCAGGTTCAATGGAGTTTGTCGCGGCTCATTTATTGCTTATTGCATTTAATCCGATTAATGCCCTTTTGCTAACTTTAATGGTGAATGCGCGTCATTTGTTTTATGGGATTTCTATGCTGGATAAGTATAGAGGAACCGGAAAGAAAAAGCTTTACTTGATTTATGGACTGTGTGATGAATCTTTTGCAATCAATTGTACCGTTGCTGCTCCAAAGGATGTGGACAAGAACTGGTTTATGTTCTTCGTGACACTGCTCAATCACTCCTATTGGGTTATAGGAGCAACACTGGGTGGTACTTTTGGTTCTTTTGTACAATTCAACACAGAAGGTCTCGATTTTGTTATGACTGCTCTCTTTGTTGTCATTTTCATTGAACAATGGATGAAAGAAAAAAAACATGTAAGTGCTCTTGTAGGGCTTGGGCTTTCGGCTGTTTGCCTGATTATTTTTGGTGGGAACAAGTTTATCATCCCCGCTATGCTTACGATTCTGGGGACGCTTACCGCTCTTAGAAAGACATTGGAGAAAGTAGAGGTCACTGTATAACTATGGGTATAGCACAGCAGGTTATCACAATTGCTATGGTTGTTTTAGGCACTATGCTTACAAGGTTTCTTCCATTTGCTGTTTTCCCATCCGGTAAGCCCACACCGAAGTATGTTCAGTATCTCGGCAAAGTGTTGCCTTCAGCAGTGTTAGGGCTTTTGGTAATATATTGTTTTAAGGATGTGAGTTTATTATCCGGCAACCACGGCACTCCTGAACTGATTGCAGTAACGGTGGTTGCATTTCTTCACTTCTGGAAGAAAAACATGTTCCTATCTATATCAGGAGGTACTATTGTTTACATGATTTTGGTGCAATTTATTTTTTAACACTGTAGGAAAGTATAAACTTCTAGCAGGAAGCCTATTCGATGTAGCGAGAAATTTTAGGAATATAGTATAAGTGGGGCTCGCCAATCGGCGAGTTTTCTTTATCGAAGTGCTGGTGTGTGCCCAGCAAGCTTTACAAGGATTTATATCGGTTAGTTCAAGATAAAAAGTATTTCGTGATTACAATCAATGTCGAATAAAGAAAGCGTATAAGCTTCTTCATCATCAAAAGAATTTTTTCGTAACCGCTTTAGAAAAAACCTCTTTTTTCATGCACGTTGCAAGCACTCATCTCATACAATGCTATGACTAAATAGATACCCATCCCAAACATGTGGAGTGCTGTTTAAGCAAGGAGGGTTATAGGACTTGACGGAAAAAGACTTTGTATCCAAACCATTACTTACTAAGCGGGAACGAGAGGTATTCGAGTTGCTCGTTCAAGATAAGACAACAAAGGAGATTGCAGGAGAGCTGTTCATCAGTGAAAAAACTGTCCGCAATCATATTTCAAATGCTATGCAAAAGCTTGGAGTGAAGGGGCGCTCTCAAGCAGTTGTAGAGCTTCTCCGCATGGGGGAGCTGGAATTATAGGAACCGACCGGCTTTCTTTCCGCCACAGGAAGGCCGGTTTTTCTCTGTACATAAAGCCTTGCAATTTTATTGGAAACAGCGGAAAATAGACAATGGTTTGCCAGGGGGAGGATTATACCTGCTGACAACAGTATACAGATAGAAAATGGGGCGATTTTTTGAATAGAGCAATCGGTGTTATCGATTCCGGTGTTGGCGGACTAACGGTAGCGAGAGAAATCATCCGTCAGCTGCCGAAGGAGCGCATCATTTATTTAGGAGATACGGCAAGATGTCCATACGGTCCGCGTCCGCGCGGGGAGGTACGGAAATTTACTTGGGAGTTAACCAACTACCTGCTAGCGTATGATATTAAAATGCTTGTTATCGCATGTAATACAGCAACGTCTGTTGTGCTCGAAGAAATGCAGGCAGAGCTGTCTATTCCGGTTATCGGTGTAATTCATCCAGGAGCGCGTACAGCGCTGAAGGTGACTGAAAATCATAACGTAGGTGTTATTGGTACGGTAGGGACCATTGAGAGCAGGGCATACGAGCATGCGTTGTATGCAATCCATAATGGTGTTACAGTAGAAAGTCTCGCTTGTCCACCGTTCGTTCCCTTAGTGGAAAATGGAATGTTTGGAGAAGAAGAGGCACTGGAAATTGTTGAATGCACACTTGAGCCGCTAAGGAATACGAATATTGATACGTTAATTCTTGGATGTACGCATTATCCAATCCTTGGGCCTGTGATTCAACGAGTCATGGGAAATGATGTTCAGCTAATCAGTTCTGGGGATGAAACTGCCCGAGAAGTGAGTACCATTTTGTATCACAGCGGTTTATTACATCAAGAGGATGAACAGGCGGATCATCTATTTTTAACAACTGGCCCAACAGAGAAATTTAAAGAAATTGCATCCAGCTGGTTCGGACAACCGATTGAAAATGTCCACCATATATCCCTAGGAGAATAGGGAAAGTTCTTCAAGAGACTAATTCGAAAAGAAAAACGGCTTCTATAGTGACACACGGTAAGCTTTACTGAGCACCGTGTGTTTTTTTCTGTAGGAAAGTATAAAATTCCCTTTGCAAACATAAACGTCCAGCCGGATTTTTATGTGGACAAGAAATTTCAGAGCTTCTGGTCTAAACGAAAAAAGGGCTCGTATACATATAGTACAAACCGTATGAGGAGGGGAATGGCATGCGAAAATGGGTTGTGTGCACCATTGTATGCACTGCTGTACTGGCAGGCTGTGGGATAGGTGGAAACAAAGCATCAACGGAACAAATTGACCCGCCAAAGGAAGTAACATATAAGGATCAAGAAGGAGCAAGCACGAAAACAGAGCCAACAGCTAAACAAGGGGAAAAGAAACAAGCGGTCAATCGAGAGCTTTATTTAGTAGATAAAAACGGCTATGTTGTTCCGCAAACGTTGGCAATTCCTACTCCGCAGGATAATGCTGTTATCAAACAAGCGCTGCAATATTTAGTCAAGGAGGGTCCTGTCACAGGAATGCTGCCTAACGGATTTAAGGCAGTGCTGCCAGCTGATACAGAAATTAACGGTGTAGATGTAAAAGATGGTGTAGCAATAGCTGATTTCTCTGAGGAGTTTAAAAATTATAAAAAGGACGAGGAACGTCGTATTGTAGAAGCTGTTACATGGACGCTGACACAATTCAAAGAAGTGAAGCAGGTGAAGTTTCGGATAAATGGAAAAGATCTTACGGCGATGCCAGTGAATAAAACACCAATTGGCAATGGCGTGAGCCGTGCAGACGGCATCAACTTTGATGATGAGCAGGTAGCGGATGTTACGAATACGAAACCGGTGACACTCTATTTCCTAGCACAAACAAATAAGCAAACATATTATTATGTTCCGGTTACACGCCGCATCGCAAACAGTGAGAAGAATGAGCTAACAGCGGTTGTTAAGGAATTGGTTAAGGGACCATCTCCGGAGTCTATGCTTTCAAGCGACTTGAATCCTGATGTAAAGCTGCTAGGGGAGCCAAAGTATGAAGGCGGCAAAGTCACGTTGAATTTTAATGAGAATATTTATGGCAGCCCAGATAAAAATATTATTTCGACATACGTACTAAATTCACTTGTGCTATCGTTAACTGAACAAAAAGGCATTGACAGTGTATCTATCGAGGTGAATGGCAAGTCTGATATTGCAAATGAACAAGGGCAGAAGCTGACAAAGCCGGTGACACGACCACAAAATGTGAATACAGGTAGTTTTTAAGGAATAGAATTTGATATACTTGTGAAGAAGGAGAGAGTGACTCTCCTTCTTCTTTTTCACTGTAGAAAACTATAAATTTTCAGCTGAAAGTCATTCGACGTAGTCGGAAATTTTAAGAATACAGTATAAGTGCAATTACGCCTCTGTCTTCGCCCAAAGGCAGGGCTTGTCAGTCGGCGAGTTTTCTTTACACTGTAAGAACGTATAAATTTCTAGCTGGGAGATCATTCGACGTAAGGAGAAATTTTAGGAATACAGTATAAGTGCAACTACGCCTCTGTCTTCGCCCGGGAGCAGGGCTCGCCAGTCGGCGAGTTTTCTTTATCATACATAAGTGTAAATAGGCTATACTACAGATAGAGTAGGATGGCAAGGAGGTATTTTTATGAGAGTGGATGGACGCCAAAAGGATGAATTGCGCCCTATACATATGCAAACGCATTACATAAAGCATGCTGAGGGCTCTGTCCTCATTGAAGTTGGGGATACAAAGGTAATTTGTACAGCAAGTATTGATGATCGTGTTCCGCCTTTTATGAGGGGAAAAGGGAAGGGTTGGATTACGGCAGAGTATGCGATGCTGCCTCGCGCGACAGAACAGCGCACGATTCGCGAATCCAGTAAAGGCAAGGTATCAGGACGCACAATGGAAATTCAGCGTTTGATCGGCCGCGCACTTCGAGCAGTTGTGGACTTGGATACGCTTGGGGAGAAGACGGTATGGATTGATTGTGATGTCATTCAAGCGGACGGCGGCACAAGAACCGCTTCTATTACAGGAGCATTTGTCGCGATGGTGCTGGCATTTCAAAAGCTTGTTGAAATAGGAAAGCTCCCAGCTGTTCCTGTTAAGGATTACCTAGCCGCAACATCTGTAGGAATGATAGAGGATGCGGGGGTTGTGCTTGATTTAAATTATGCCGAGGATTCCAAGGCACAGGTTGATATGAACATTGTAATGACAGGGAAAGGACAGTTCGTGGAATTGCAAGGAACAGGTGAGGAAGCGACATTCAGCAAAGAAGAGTTGCATCAGCTTTTAGAAACGGCAGAATTCGGTATTCAACAGCTAATTGAGCTGCAAAAAGAAGCGTTAGGTGAAATTGCACAAAAAATTGGGTAAAGGTTGGGGCGAATATGAAGCAAGTGGTCATAGCAACAAAAAATGCAGGTAAGGTTCGTGAATTCGAACGATTATTTGAGAAATTTGATCTAGAGGTGAAATCTCTCTATGATTACGCGGATGTTGAAGAGGCAGAGGAGACAGGCGATACATTTGAAGAGAATGCTATTATTAAAGCAGAAGCCTTAAGCAAGCAAATCCAACAAATTGTAATTGCCGACGACTCTGGTCTCATCGTGGACGCCTTAAATGGTAAGCCGGGTGTTCGCTCTGCGCGTTATGCGGGTGAAGATAAGAATGATGAAGCAAACATGCAGAAGGTGCTGCAAGGATTGAAGAATGTCCAGGAAGAAAAGCGGACAGCCCGTTTTTACTGTGCCCTTGCCGTTGCGTTTCCAGAAGAAGACAAAAAAACAGTGATTGTAAATGGGACATGCGAAGGGAAAATCCTAGAGCAAAAGCGCGGTGACAAAGGATTCGGCTACGATCCTATTTTTTACGTAGAAGAGTTTAAACGATCGATGGCAGAATTATCTCCCGAAGAAAAAAATAAAGTAAGCCACCGTGGTCGTGCGCTTCGCAAACTTGAGCAAAAAATTCCGGTGTGGTTTTTAGGAGAGAAGTCCGACGATTTTGATGATTTGTAATGGGGGAGAAGAATGAAGGCTTTAATTGTAAGTGATAGTCATGGTTTAACTGGGGAATTGCAAGAATTGAAGCAAAAGTACGAGAATACGGTAGATATCATGATTCATTGCGGTGATTCTGAGCTTTCGCCGCAGCAGACAGAACTGCACGGTTATCAGGTCGTAAATGGAAATTGTGATTTCGGCAGTTCGTATCCGAATGAAATCATACAGGATGTACAAGGTATTCGCTTCTTTGTCACACACGGTCATTTGTACAATGTAAAGGCTACAATGCAAAACCTGCTGTACCGGGCAAAAGAAGCTGGAGCGCATCTCGCGTGCTTCGGACACTCGCATATTATGGGTGCAGAAGTTGTAGACGGCGTTCTTCTCATCAATCCGGGAAGCATATTACTGCCGCGCTTGCGCAGAGAAAAAACATATGTAATTGTAGAAGTGGAAGGTCATGATGCTTCTGTTGCTTTTTATGATTTGAGTGGAAGACTTGCTGCGCAGCAAACTTTTCAGCTTGGTTAGAGAAAAAAATTCTCTAACCACCTGAAAAGGTGTTGACTTTCACTTTGAATGTGAATATAATAAGAATTGTCGATAGGACGACAGCACTTAATACTAAGTGCGGGTGTAGTTTAATGGTAGAACTTCAGCCTTCCAAGCTGATAGCGTGGGTTCGATTCCCATCACCCGCTCCAATAATTTTATATGTCCCAGTAGCTCAGCAGGATAGAGCAACGGCCTTCTAAGCCGTCGGTCGGGAGTTCGAATCTCTCCTGGGACGCTTTATAAGAGAAAAGGTTGGTATGTCAAGGATGTTCATGGTTAGTCATAACTAGAACTGTCCGATGTATACCAGCCTTTTTTGTTGTTTTTTGATGTAGCTGTCGAACGCTTCTGTGGGCGTTTTTGGCACGTTTATTAGAATAGACAGTAAAATTCATAGAACAGTTCTTCTTGACTGCCGAGCGTGCAAGGTAGGGAAGGTAGACAAAGAAAGCACTCCAAGCAACAGGTACAACATGCTTTGAAGTTGCTTGAAACCTATACATACAAGAAAATGATAAAATAATCCTTATCCTCTTTAGAGAGAATGAGCAGGAGACGAGAGGTTTGGATTAGGTGGCTTATATAGTTTGGTTGCTCAAAAGATATTTTAGTTAAACACCACCTCTAGAGTGGTGTTTAACTAAAAGTGAGAAAATCCTTTGAAAATTAATGTTCTATCAAGTTGGATACGGGAACACTTTGTTTATTATTTGGGTTATCAAGGCAATGGATTGTAGCTGTTCCGTTTTGTGCATCTACATGTTCAATGTAGATGCGTTCTCCATTACAGGTTACATTAGCCATGATTGGTGAAGAAGAGATTTCTTGCGCTCGTTGTGCATTCATTATAGCCACCTCCTTTTAATTTACAACAGTTATAATGTTTGTTCTAGATTATTTAGATATACTTGTTTATTGTTGGAGTAATTCGGATTTCAATTTTAAAAGGTAGGATATCGAATTGTGGATGTGCTGGAATAAAAAAACTGAGCACGGGTGATTTTCCCGTGCTCAGTTTTTTTATTGTTTTTTTACAGCATTAAGAGCTTCGGTATTGGAATTCTTAGGAGCGAAATAACCTTCTGTATTTACAACAGCAGTTTGCTCCTGATACTGACCATCAGCGTGCTTTTTCTTTTTTACATGCGGATCTTGATTGTTTCCCATGTTTATCACCTCCACCGATAGTATGCTCCACCGCTCGAAAAAAAACTTTCGCAGAAGTGTCAAAACAGTCAGTTTCGTGTGGTATTAGATAGTGTAGGGCTTAACGGTCATGTAAGAAATTACACCTGTTATTGACTTCAACATTGAATGATATAGAAGGTCTTTTGTTTTGACTAAGTGGTATAAAGTCATTGCAGTATGAAAATAACATAACGGTAAAATAACCCAATGTTTTTACAGTTTTGTGAATTTGAAATAGGAAGAGTTTCCTATTTGTTGTAATTTTTTCCGAGATAAACAGCGTATTGCACTAAGAGTTTATGCAAAAATGATAGTCTGTTCTTCGACCGAAGCATTATAACGCAAGCGGAATAATGTTTACATAGTGTAGTGGGGAAGGGTGAAATAAAACTTGCATTTTACAATTGGATGGAATCTGAATTAGAAAAAGCGTTGGCGACTCTCCAAAATCTGTTACAGGTATCCAAACCTGATTTGCATGAGGAATCGCTTGTTCCAATTGATCTATGTCAGGAGTTAGAGTCTCTATTGTTTTTATTCCAAGAAAGACTTTATAACGTGAAACTAGAAATGGATTTAAGGGATTCGGAGAGAAAAATAATTGGAAAAAGAAACTTATTTCTAAAAGCATTTTTTAATCTAATAAAGAACGCGATTGAGGCTATTCAGGACACAGGAAAAATTAAAATTGAACATTACTATCAAAATGAATGGATTCATATAAAAGTGAGTGATACAGGAGTAGGAATCCCTGAAGATAAAGTGAAAATGCTGGGAACACCATTTTTTTCTACTAAAAGCGAAGGGACAGGTCTGGGTCTAACTCAAGTGTTTACAACTATACATAAACACGGAGGAAATATCTCCGTTCACAGTACGATTGGAAAAGGAACTACCTTTCATATTCAACTTCCTGTTAGATAAAGATAGCTTACAATCATACTTATTAGGAGATATTCTCCTTTTTCAATTGACAAGGGATTTTTTAAGGTGAATTCAGAACATCATAATAACATTGAAACAAGGGTTTTATGATACATATATTAGTGATAGTTTACTGTTTCATTTTTCTAGTTAAAACTACATCTACAATCCATTTTACTAATGCAGCTTTTGCTACATAGATTGGTAAAGAGTAAGCATACTCCCAATTGTCCAGCCTGTAAATCTTCAGCCAAACTGTTATAGGTTCACATATAAAGGAAAAAATAGTTGCCATAATAACATTGGCAATCAAAAACGATTTCCATCTTTTGAAATGTTGATACACAGACATATGTGCAATGATGATAATTCCATAATCAATTGCAACCAGTTTAGGTACTACGGAAGTTAACTTGTATGGGTAAGACCAAAGGTTACAATTAACACCTATATCATCCAAAAATCCAACTAGCAGCATTAACAGAGACCCAAACAATAAAATTTCCTTGATTCTCTTTCGTTGTACATACCTCCACCATATTATCCAGGGAACAATCCAGATACATAAAAGCAACCACCATTGAAAAGTAAATAAATCGTGATGAAGCCAGTAGTCTGTAAGCATCTTCTGTAATTTATGTTGGAGGTCTTGTATTTCTTTAAAGCTTGGATAGGATTCTTTCAGTGGATTCACCCCCCGTTTTACTTTGATAGGATGCCCATTTATATTTATAGCTAGAAAATGAAATGCTTAGGAAAGATAATTGTTTTTATTCCTATAAATTGCAAAGATATTAGAAAAGCGATAGTATAAGAATCTACATTCGGGGTTTTTTTACACTTTAAAAAAGTATAAATTTCTAGCTAGAAGCCAATTCGACGTAGTGAGAAATTTTAGGAATACAGTATAAGTAGGGCTACGCCTCTGGCTTTGCCCAAAGGCAGGGCTCGCCAATCGGCGAGTTTTCTTTAAAGTGATGTGGCATAAAAGGTGTTGGAAGAAATCAATTGTAATGGCTATCTTTCGGCGGAGAGTGGATTTCATACAGGAAAGGCTAGGCGTTGAGTTGAGTATTTGAGATAGCAGATAAATAAGAAGTCTTGTTGCTTGCGGGCCTTGTGGGATACAAGCTACAAGGCTTTACGCATAGTTTAGATAGAACCATCATTACAAGGAAGAAACCATAAATTTCTATGCGAAATATGCCATATATTGTGTTTCAAACCTTCTTCTGCTATAGTACCTTTAAGTGTAGAAAACCTTAAAAAGAGGCGAAGGTATGGAGGAAAAAGAGAAAACGGTCATTATGTTTCCGAACCTGAGTGACCGTTTGCGGGAAAAAGGTTTTGATTCTTTACATAACAAACAATTTTCTGAGGCGCTAGACTGTTTTAACCAGTTAGGTGAATATGGGTTTGAGGATGAGGAGTCAGAGTTTGCTGCAGTTGTCTGTCTAATAGAGCTTCATGATTTAAAGGAAGCGAGAAAGCGGTGCGGAGCGCTATTAAAGAGGAGTGACAGACTATTTTTTGAGGTGCTCGAGATGTATCTTTCCGTTTTGCTGCAGCAGCATGACTATCAAGCGGTTGCAGAAGTAGTTCATTTTGCTTTAGCAGATCGTGAGCTTTCTAATGAACAAAGAGAAAAGCTATATCCGTTGCTTTCGTTTGCCGAAAAAATGGAAGGATTAGAAAGTGAGATTCCGAAATCACCTGAGGAGGAAGAGGTAGAGACAGCGTTAGGGACACGTGATGTAGCTAAGCAGCTGCAAGCTCTATATAGTTTGAGGCAGCGCGGTTCTATGCCAGCCGGTCCATTCGTTGCACGCTTTCTTGAGGATGAAACAAATCATCCGTATGTAAAGTCCGTTTTGTTGCAGCTCTTGATGGAAAGCGGTGTTCGTGATGAGGTTTCCGTGACGAAGTTTGGCAGAACCATGTCTGTTGTTCCTTGTGAACTTCCCGATATAAAGGAAGATACTTTTGTTACCGGTGTACTGCTTGAGGCGGAGAGAGGAACAGGCGGACAAAACCCCACGATGATCCAGGCCTTAGCGGAGTATTGGTATGAAATCATGTTCCTTGTTTTTCCATTTTCTCTTCTTCCTCTTGATGTTCGAGTTTGGGCAGCTGTTCTTGAGAAAATTGGAAGTGAGCGTTTTATGCTGTCACCGATTGATGAACAAATTGTTTCCCGTTACGGCATCTCCCAAGCTGACATGGAAGAAGCTTGTTCACAGCTTTTGAAGATTGAGCAGGAAGGGCTGCTGCCGCTGTAAAGAAAACTCGCCGATTGGCGGAGATAGGGGCATATTTGTACTTACACTGTATTCTTAAAATTCCCAACTACGTCGCATGACTTCCAGTTGGAAATTTATACTTTCTTACAGTGTAAAGAAAAAGAACGTACGGTGATGTTGAAACGATAATATTCTATGTTATAATGTAATGGTTGCAGGAGGCAGATTCCTGCCTTTTTCGTGAAGCAAGTAAAGCAACAGCACTTTACTCAGTTTCGTATTGTTCTCGGACATACATACCGAGTCATAATAGTTTATTAATATCGTTGTTGGAGGGAAAGAATAAATGGTTGCAAAGTGGGAAAAATTAGAAGGTAGCGTTGGCGTACTAACAGTAGAGGTTGACGTTGCAGAAGTAAACCAAGCGTTAGATGCAGCATTCAAGAAGGTTGTAAAAACAATTAATGTACCTGGTTTCCGTAAAGGGAAAATGCCTCGTCCATTGTTCGAGCAACGCTTTGGCGTAGAGTCTTTATATCAAGATGCGTTAGACATTATTTTACCACAAGCATATTCAAGTGCAGTGGATGAGACAGGAATCTTCCCTGTTGCGCACCCTGAAATTGACGTCGAGCAATTAGAAAAGGGAAAAAATCTAATCTTTACTGCGAAGGTAACAGTAAAGCCTGAAGTGAAATTGGGCGAATACAAAGGCTTAGAGCTTACAAAAGAAGACGAAACTGTAACAGATGAAGATGTAGCAAACGAATTGACAAAGCTGCAAGAGAAGCAAGCTGAGCTTGTTGTGAAAGAAGACGGCGCAGTTGAAAACGGCGATACAGCTGTAATTGATTTCGAAGGCTTTGTTGACGGTGCAGCATTCGAGGGTGGAAAAGGCGAGAACTATTCTCTTACAATCGGTTCCGGTACATTCATCCCAGGCTTTGAAGAGCAATTAGTTGGCTTAAAAACAGGCGAAGAGAAGGATGTAGAAGTAGCGTTCCCTGAAGAATACCATGCTGCTGATTTAGCTGGCAAGCCTGCTGTATTCAAAGTAAAAGTACACGAAATTAAAGCACAAGAGCTTCCTGCTTTAGACGATGAGTTCGCGAAAGACGTAAACGAGGAAGTTGAAACGCTTGATGAATTAAAAGCGAAGCTTCGTGCTGACCTAGAAGAAAGCAAAAAACGCGATGCGGAAAACAAACTTCGTGACGATGCGGTAGCTAAAGCTGTTGCAAATGCAGAAGTTGAAATTCCAGCAGCGATGATTGAAACAGAACTAGGCCGCATGCTTCGTGAATTCGAGCAACGCCTTCAATATCAAGGCATGAACCTAGAATTGTACTACCAATTCACAGGTACAGACGAGGCTGCTCTGAAAGGGCAAATGCAAGAAGATGCGCAATCTCGCGTAAAAACAAACCTTGTGCTTGAAACGATTATTGAGGCAGAGGGTATCGAAGCAGCAGACGAAGCTGTAAATGAAGAAGTACAAAAAATGGCTGAAATGTACAACATGACAGCTGAGGCTGTAACACAAGCTCTTGGAAGTCTTGAAGGACTAAAAGAAGACTTGAAAATTCGCAAGGCAGTTGATTTCCTAGTGGAAAGCAGCAAAGTTACTGCGTAAATTATATATAAACAGGGCGCGATGTTTGATCGTGCCCTGTTTTATAAGGAAAGCCTTTTTTGAGAAGAGAACTTTGTTTCGATCAGTGATATAAGACTCGCCATACATATAAGGATCGAAAAGCTTTTCTGATAGAGGGGAATAGTTTACTGCAGGAGCAAACTGGACTGTGGCTGCTTTTCTTTACACTGTAAGAAAGTATAAATTTCCAGCCGAAAGCCAATTCGGTGTAGTCGGAAATTTTAGGAATACAGTGTAAATGCAATTACGCTTCTGTCTTCGCCTAGCGGCTCGCTAATCAGCGGGTTTTCTTTACACTGTAAGAAAGTATAAATTTCCAGCTGAAAGCAAATTTGATGTGGTTGGAAATTTTAGGAGTACAGTGTAAGTACAACTACGCCTCTGTTTTCGCCCAGGGACAGGGCTCGCAAACAGCGAGTTTTCTTTATAACCATTTTTCTTGGATTGCAGGAAAACGCTTAAGTGACACAGAATATATATTTTTTAAAGGTTGTAAAAAATTTGCCCTGTACATATGAAACCATATAATTTGTATTTCTAAGCACATAGTGACATAATATGTATTTACATACGGTAGTAATTTCATTCTACATATAGTGGGTACTGTTTCTAGCACTTTTTAAGGGGTGTGAAGGTATGTTTAAATTTAATGATGAAAAAGGGCAATTAAAATGTTCTTTTTGCGGTAAAACGCAAACGCAAGTGCGTAAGCTTGTAGCAGGACCAGGAGTTTATATTTGCGATGAGTGTATTGAACTTTGTACTGAAATCGTTCAAGAGGAGTTATCTAAGGACGATGAAGTAGAATTCAAGGATGTTCCAAAACCAGCAGAGATCCGCGAGATTTTGGCTGAATATGTAATCGGACAAAATAAGGCAAAAAAAGCTTTGGCAGTTGCAGTATACAACCACTATAAACGTATTAACTCTAACAGCAAGATTGATGATGTTGAATTGTCGAAAAGCAATATCGCCCTAATTGGACCGACAGGAAGCGGTAAAACGTTATTGGCACAAACCTTGGCACGTATTTTGAACGTTCCGTTTGCAATTGCCGATGCGACTTCTTTAACAGAAGCCGGGTATGTCGGAGAAGATGTAGAAAATATTTTGTTAAAGCTGATTCAGGCAGCTGATTACGATGTAGAGAAAGCAGAAAAAGGGATTATCTACATAGACGAAATTGATAAAGTAGCGCGTAAGTCTGAAAATCCTTCAATTACACGCGATGTGTCAGGAGAAGGTGTGCAGCAGGCACTTTTGAAAATTTTAGAAGGTACGGTTGCCAGCGTTCCGCCACAAGGAGGCCGCAAGCATCCGCATCAGGAGTTTATTCAAATTGATACAACAAATATTCTCTTTATTTGCGGTGGAGCATTTGATGGCATCGAACAAATCATTAAGCGCCGCCTAGGCAAAAAGGTTATTGGCTTTGAGACAGGTACGGCAAAGAAACATGTAGATGACGAAAAAGTTCTATCACATGTGCTTCCAGAGGATTTGTTGAAGTTTGGTTTGATTCCTGAATTCATCGGCCGTCTTCCAGTAATTGCAAACTTGGAGCAATTGGATGAGGATGCACTTGTTGAAATTTTGACAAAGCCGAAGAATGCGCTTGTGAAGCAATATCAAAAGCTTCTAGAACTCGATGATGTTGAATTAGAGTTTGAAGAAGGAGCGCTGCTTGAAATTGCTAAAAAGGCGATTGAGCGCAAAACGGGTGCACGTGGATTACGTTCCATCATTGAAGGCATTATGCTTGATGTGATGTTTGAACTTCCATCCCGCGATGATATTGAGAAATGCATTATTTCACAAGAAACCGTTGCTGATGGAGCACCGCCAAAGCTTGTGCTTCATGACGGTACGATATTAGAGCAAGGCACAAAAACATCAGCGTAATGTATAGAGAGAAACAGCAATTGTCCACAATTGCTGTTTCTTCTTATGTTTATCCTACACCTTACTCGGAGATACTAGAAGAAAATAGTAGGGTTTGGGAGGGATTGTGATGAGCTGGACGAACATCATTTTGCTCATTCAGTTGGCGCTTGGTGTAATTGTTGGTCTCTACTTTTGGCATTTGCTTAGAAGTCAGCGCACGCAAAAGGTTTCAATTGATAAAGAGTCACGAAAAGAGATGGAGCAGCTCCGAAAAATGAGGATGGTTTCCTTGACAGAGCCGCTTGCTGAACGAGTGAGGCCATCTTCGTTTGCTGATATTATTGGTCAAGAGGATGGCATTAAAGCGCTAAAAGCAGCGCTGTGCGGACCAAATCCGCAGCACGTCATTATATACGGCCCTCCGGGAGTCGGCAAAACAGCTGCTGCTAGGCTTGTGCTAGAGGAAGCGAAAAAAAATGCGAAATCTCCATTTCGTGCAGCATCTGTCTTCGTTGAGCTTGATGCAACAACAGCACGTTTTGATGAAAGAGGAATTGCAGATCCCCTGATTGGTTCAGTGCATGACCCGATTTATCAGGGAGCCGGAGCGATGGGGCAGGCCGGAATTCCGCAGCCGAAAAAGGGAGCAGTAACTGATGCACACGGCGGTATCCTCTTTATTGATGAAATTGGGGAACTGCATCCGGTTCAAATGAACAAAATGCTTAAGGTGCTTGAGGATCGAAAGGTCTTTTTAGAAAGTGCATATTATAGCGAAGAAAACACAATGATTCCTACATATATTCACGACATTTTTCAAAATGGTTTACCAGCTGATTTTCGTCTCGTCGGCGCAACAACTAGATCACCAGAGGAAATCCCTCCGGCAATTCGTTCCCGCTGTCTGGAAGTTTTTTTCCGGGAGCTTGATACGGAAGAGGTTGAAGCGGTTGCTTTAAATGCGGCATCTAAAGTAAATCTAGAAATCGGGCGGAAAGGGCTGACTATGATTGGGCAATATGCCCGAAACGGTCGTGAAGCCATTAATCTTGTGCAAATTGCAGCTGGGATGGCGATTAATGAAAATCGTTCGTATATTCAGGATGAAGATATTGAGTGGGTTATCCACTCTAGCCAGCTTACACCAAAGCATGAAAAACGTATTTATCCAATTCCGAGAATCGGTCTGGTAAACGGCTTGGCCGTATATGGTCCGAACATGGGAGCTCTTTTAGAAATTGAAGTAACAGCGATACCGACGGATGGAAAAGGGTCGCTTATGATTACAGGAATTGTAGAAGAGGAAAGTATCGGAAGCCAGACAAAGTCGATTCGTCGTAAAAGTATGGCCAAAGGGTCTGTTGACAATGTCACGACAGTTCTTCGCTCACTTGAATTACTTCCGCAAGGGTATGATGTACATATTAACTTTCCAGGAGGAGTACCGGTAGATGGTCCATCTGCGGGTATTGCAATGGCGGTTGGTGT
This sequence comes from Bacillus sp. OTU530, assembly GCF_038440375.1. Classification (NCBI taxonomy): domain Bacteria; kingdom Bacillati; phylum Bacillota; class Bacilli; order Caryophanales; family Bacillaceae; genus Bacillus; species Bacillus sp. OTU530. The sequence continues at coordinate 49,142 of NZ_JASATP010000006.1, read as the reverse complement.
ATACTCTGCGGTACACGGCGTATATGTGAAAAATGAAATTGCAATGACTGGTGAAATAAGCATTCATGGAGAAGTAAAGCCGGTAGGCGGTGTGTATGCGAAGATTAAAGCGGCAAAAAAAGCAGGAGCCAAAATGGTTCTCATTCCTGCAGAAAATATGCAGCCAATCTTATATTCCATTAAAGGTATTGAAATTGTACCCGTTCGGCATATGAAGGAGGTACTGGCACGAGCGATTGTTTCTGCTCCTTCCTCTACGCGTACTAGTATCGAAGCTATTCAGTCTTCCTTTAATGAGGGGGATATTCAATCTATATAATTGGGCAGGTCTCGCCAATCGACGAGTTTTCTTTACGCTGTAGAAACGTATAAATTTCTAGCTAGAAGTTATTCGATGTAGTCAGAAATTTTAGGAATATAGTGTAAGTGCAGCTACGCCTTTGTCTTCGCCCAAGGGCAGGGCTAGCTTTAAGAAACAGCAATCGGCTGCCCAGCTGGTTACTTGTGTTTGACTTCGTTTAGGCCTTGCTGCTGAAGCGAAGTCCATTTTTCGTTTTTCGTCCTTTTTAACACTTTAAGAAAGTATAAATTTCTAGCTGGGAGATCATTCGACGTAGCGAGAAATTTTAGGAATAAAGTATAAGGGCAACTACACCCCTGTCTTTGTCCACGGTTTGTTTGGCTCCCGCAGCAAAATAAACCGTATCTGCTTTTCTTATGTCTCAGAAATTGCATAACAGTTCTGTTGTAATATACAATAATTGAACAGGGAATTTATAAATCGGAGGTGCTATTACAACATGAAGGATAACGAAAGGGTTATTCCCCTCCTGCCATTGAGAGGCATTCTTGTGTATCCAACGATGGTTCTACATCTTGATGTAGGACGAGAAAAATCGATACAAGCGCTCGAAAATGCAGCGATAGACGACAATATTGTGTTTTTAGTGATGCAAAAAGATGTAAATATTGACGAGCCGCATAAAGATGATTTGTATCCGATCGGTACGCTGGCAAAGGTGAAGCAAATGCTAAAGCTGCCGAATAATACGGTACGTGTGCTTGTAGAAGGTTTACATAGGGCAGAAATACAGGAACTTTTGGAGGAAGAAGATGTTACGAATGCTGCTGTTCGCATCTTAGAGGATGAGGAAGCAGGAGACTTAGAGGAGAAAGCATTGATGCGTTCATTGCTTGAACAATTTGACGAATACATCAAGTTATCTAAGAAAATCTCCAACGAGGTATTTGCGACTGTTGCAGATATAGATGAGCCTGGACGTTTAGCTGATTTAATTTCCTCTCATCTGCCGTTGAAAACAAAGGAAAAGCAGGAAATATTGGCTATTACTAATATTAAAGAACGGCTGCAGACGCTTATTGCTCTCATTCAAGACGAGCAGGAGCTGTTAAATCTTGAAAAGAAGATTGGGCAGCGTGTAAAGCGTTCAATGGAACGAACACAAAGAGAGTATTTTCTTCGTGAACAGATGAAGGCAATCCAAAAGGAGCTTGGCGACAAGGAAGGAAAAGGCGGGGAAGTAGAAGAGCTGCGGGATAAAATTGAGAACTCCGGCATGCCAAACGAGACAAAGCAAGCGGCGCTTCGCGAGCTGGATCGTTACGAAAAGCTGCCAGCTAGCTCTGCTGAGAGCGGAGTTATTCGTAATTATATTGATTGGTTGTTGTCGCTTCCTTGGACGGAAGCAACAGAAGACATTTTGGACATTGAGCGTGCTGAAGGAATTTTGGATGAAGATCACTTTGGACTCGAGAAGGTAAAAGAGCGTGTACTAGAGTATCTTGCCGTACAACAGCTCACCCGCTCCTTAAAGGGACCTATTCTCTGTCTTGTTGGTCCTCCAGGCGTCGGGAAAACATCGCTTGCCCGTTCGATTGCAAGATCATTAAACCGTAATTTTGTTCGTATTTCCCTAGGCGGTGTGCGTGACGAATCAGAGATTCGAGGTCACCGAAGAACGTACGTTGGAGCAATGCCTGGCCGCATTATTCAAGGGATGAAGAAAGCGAAAACGATTAATCCAGTGTTTCTATTAGATGAGATCGACAAAATGTCAAGTGATTTCCGAGGAGATCCGTCTGCAGCCTTGCTGGAGGTGTTGGACCCGGAACAAAATCATAATTTTAGCGATCATTACATTGAAGAGCCGTACAACTTATCGAAGGTGATGTTTATTGCTACCGCTAATACGCTCTCTAGCATTCCAGGCCCGCTGTTGGATCGGATGGAGGTTATCTCGATTGCCGGATATACGGAACTAGAGAAAGTGCATATCGCAAGCGACCACTTGCTTCCAAAGCAGGTGCAGGAGCATGGCCTTAGTAAAGGAAAACTGCAGGTTCGAGAAGATGCCCTATTAGATATTATTCGTTATTACACACGTGAGGCCGGTGTTCGGACACTTGAACGTCAGCTCGCAACAGTGTGTCGCAAAGCAGCTAAAATTCTTGTTACGGAAGATAGAAAGCGCATTGTTGTAACAGAGAAGAGTGTGGTAGAGTTTCTTGGCAAAAAGAGATTCCGCTATGGAGAAGCAGAGCATCAGGATCAGGTTGGTGTAGCAACTGGTCTTGCTTACACGGCAGCGGGCGGAGATACGCTTGCAATTGAAGTGTCGCTATATCCTGGAAAAGGAAAGTTAATTTTGACAGGAAAGCTTGGCGATGTTATGAAGGAATCAGCACAGGCGGCATTCAGCTATATTCGTTCCCGTGCGGCTGAGCTGCATATCGACCCTGATTTCCATGAGAAAAATGATATTCACATCCATGTACCAGAAGGAGCCGTGCCAAAGGATGGACCGTCTGCCGGGATTACGATGGCAACGGCACTTATCTCAGCCCTCACAGGCAGGCCTGTTAGCAGAGAGGTTGGCATGACAGGAGAAATTACTCTGCGCGGACGTGTATTACCGATTGGCGGTCTAAAGGAAAAATCACTTAGTGCGCACCGTGCTGGACTGAAAAAGGTGATTATCCCGGCAGACAATGAAAAGGATCTCGATGATATTCCAGAGAGTGTAAAGGAAAACCTAACCTTTGTGCCGGTATCACATCTTGATGAGGTGCTAAAGCATGCGTTAGTAGGAGTGAAGCAATGAAAGTAACGAAATCAGAAATTGTCATCAGCGCTGTGAAGCCCGCGCAATATCCAGAAGGTGATCTTCCGGAAATTGCTTTGGCAGGGCGCTCTAATGTCGGAAAATCGTCCTTTATTAACAGGATGATTAACCGAAAAAGCCTAGCCCGTATTTCTTCTAAGCCTGGAAAAACACAAACATTGAATTTTTATATTATTAACGATGTCATGTATTTTGTAGACGTGCCTGGTTACGGTTATGCCAAGGTATCAAAGTCAGAAAAAGAGACGTGGGGTAAAATGATTGAAACGTATTTTACCGGACGTGAGCAGCTTAAGGCAGTTGTTCAGATTGTGGATTTACGTCATCCCCCTACAAATGACGATGTTATGATGTATGACTTCTTAAAGCATTATGAGATTCCTGTTATTGTGATCGCAACGAAGGCTGATAAAATCCCAAAGGGAAAATGGCAAAAGCATTTGAAGGTTGTCAAGGAGACGCTGGACATTGAAAAGGGAGATATTGTTGTGTTATTTTCTTCCGAAACAGGGCTTGGTAAAGAGGAAGCTTGGAAAGCAATTCATACATTTACACATATACATGAACGCGAAGAGGAGAACGTGTGATGGATTCATCACACGTTTTTTCACGCTGTAGAAAAGTATAAATTTCCAGCTGAAAGTGAATTCGACGTAGTCGGAAATTTTAGGAATACAGTATAAGTAGGGCTACACCTCTGTCTTTGCCCAGGGGCAGGGCTCGCCAGTCGGCGAGTTTTCTTTACACTTTAAGAAAGTATAAATTTCTAGCAGGAAGACCATTCGACGTCGTGAGAAATTTTAGGAACAAAGTATAAGTGCAACTATGCCTCTGTCTTCGCCCAAGAGCAGGGCTTGCCAGTCGGCGAGTTTTCTTTAATTTCAGCTTTCTTAAAGTGGAATAAAAAGGGTGAGGTTGAAAAAATATTTGTATGCTAGACAAGCATTATTTGGAGCAGCTCTCTTTTCTGTAGAATCGTTTCCATTGCTTGATTATGCCGGCATTTTTTGATAACGTACAAGATAGAATGATTTTATTTTGTTACGCTTTGCGGAAATGTGTAATTGTGATCTGAAATAAATAATGTTCACATATTTGTCAGGTTTGAACAGGTCAAGTTGTATTATGATAGGAAATAGATGAAAAATCAGATGAAAAGGGGGGACAAATCATGCACGTTCTTACTGTTGGTGTAAATTATCGTACGGCGCCTGTAGAAATTCGTGAAAAGCTGTCGTTTCAAGATTCAGACCTGGAAAAGGCGATGACTCAACTACAGCAGCAAAAGAGTATACTAGAGAATGTGATTGTATCAACCTGTAATCGTACGGAAATTTATGCAATTGTTGATCAACTTCACACAGGGCGTTATTATGTAAAGAAATTTTTATCTGATTGGTTTGGTCTTCCGCTTGAGGAAGTTTCTCCTTATTTGTTTATTCGTGAGGAAGATAGTGCAATTGAGCATTTGTTCCGCGTGTCCTGTGGACTGGATTCGATGGTAGTTGGAGAAACACAAATTCTTGGGCAGGTTCGCTCAAGTTTTTTACAGGCGCAGAATATGAAAACGACGGGTACAATTTTCAATGAATTGTTTAAGCAAGCAGTTACTACTGCCAAGCGTGCACACTCAGAGACAACGATTGGCAGCAATGCTGTTTCTGTTAGCTACGCAGCGGTAGAGCTCGCAAAAAAAATCTTTGGGGATTTACGAGAGTGCCATGTTCTGATTCTTGGAGCAGGTAAAATGGGAGAGCTTGCTCTGCAAAACTTGTACGGAAGCGGCGTCGGCAGAGTAACAGTAATGAACCGTACGTTTGAGAAGGCAGAATTGATGGCTAGAAAGTACGCGGGACAGGCAATGCCATTAACGGACCTGCAGCGTGTATTAGAGAAAGCAGATATTTTAATTAGCTCAACAGGAGCAGCGCATTATGTTGTTACGAAGGACATGATGGCAAAGGTGGAAAAAACAAGACGTGGCCGTCCGATTTTCATGGTGGATATTGCTGTTCCACGTGACTTAGATCCAGCCATTAGCGAGCTGGAGAGCGCATTTTTATATGATATCGATGACTTGCAGGGTGTTGTAGAGGCAAATAAAGAGGAGCGTCTGAAGGAAGCGGAAAAAATTCAGCTTATGCTTGAAGAGGAAATTGTGATTTTCAAAACTTGGATGAATACACTTGGTGTTGTACCGCTTATTTCTGCGCTTCGTGAAAAAGCGCTCGCGATTCAAAGCGAGACGATGCAAAGCATCGAGCGTAAAATTCCCACATTGACAGAGCGAGAGCGCAAGGTCATTAACAAGCATACAAAGAGCATTATTAACCAGATGCTGAAGGATCCGATTCTAGTTGCAAAAGAACTAGCGGCTGAACATGATGCAGAGGAAAAGTTAGAACTGTTTGCGAAAATTTTCAATGTAGCATCGTTTCCGCAGCAGGAAAGCAGACAAGAGCAGGTTAAGCAAGAGCAGAAATGGGCGTTGTCCGCTCAGCATCTTGTATAGTCCGGAGAGGATAAAGGAATGAGTATTCTCGGCGGGAGCATGATTTATCACGTTGCTATTATCTTGTATGCTTGCAGCGTGAGCTTGTATTTCATAGATTATTTGCAAAGTAACCAAAAGGCAAATCGGACCGCCTTTTGGTTACTTTCCATTGTTTGGGTGTTGCATACAGTATTTATGGTGATGCGGACGATAGAAACGAATGCAAACCCGATGCTTACATTGTTTTCAGGTATTTATTTTTACGTTTGGCTGTTAATTTCTTTATCTTTGATGATAAATCGCCTATTGCGTATTGATTTTCTCGTATTTTTTACAAATGTTATCGCTGCTGGTGTGAGCGCATTCTCCATCTTTACACCGATGGGAAGAACACCCCCCGTGTTAGCAAATCAATTAGTTTCAGAACTGCTGTATGTTCATGTCGGCATGGCTGTCGTTTCATATGCGACATTTACAGTATCTTTTATTTTTTCGGTGATGTATTTACTGCAATATCGGCTGTTAAAGCAGAAAAAATGGAATGCTCGTTTGCGGAGACTTGGCAATTTAACGAAGCTTGACTCGTTATCGTACATATTAAACCTATTTTCTATTCCTTTTTTCTTTCTCGCCCTTTTGTTAGGATGTATTTGGGCGTACGCAAAACTTGATCATTTCCATTGGTATGACCCGAAGGTAATTGGGTCATTTATCGTATTGTTCGTATATTGTATTGGCATTTATTTGAGGGTATCTGATAAACTGCAAGGAAGAAGTGTAGCGCACTGGAATGTTGGTGCCTTTCTGATTATGTTAATTAATATCTTTCTGTTTAGCAGCTTGTCATCATTTCATTTTTGGTACTCATAACGGTAGGAGAGAAAGTGTATGCGCAAAATTATTGTAGGTTCTAGAAGAAGCAAGCTTGCATTAACACAAACAAATTGGGTTATTGAACAATTAAAGCAGCTCGGTCTGCCATTTGAGTTTGAGGTAAAGGAATTTGTTACAAAGGGAGACGTTATTGTAGATGTTACCCTCTCAAAGGTAGGCGGCAAAGGCTTATTTGTGAAGGAAATTGAGCAGGCGATGCTTGATCAGGAAATTGACATGGCGGTACATAGTATGAAGGATATGCCGGCTGTGCTGCCAGAGGGATTAACTATTGGTTGTGTACCAAAGAGAGAGGATCCTCGTGATGTTATCATTTCCAAACAACATGTTTCATTTGCAAATCTGCCGGCTGGGTCAGTTGTTGGTACAAGCAGCTTGCGACGCAGCTCGCAGCTATTGGCTGCCCGCCCTGACTTACAGGTAAAGTGGATTCGCGGTAATATCGATACACGTCTTAAAAAGCTGCAGGAGGAAGAATACGATGCAATCGTGCTTGCTGCTGCAGGATTGAAGCGAATGGGCTGGGCTGAAGATGTAATTACTGAGTACCTGGAACCCGTTACATGCATCCCAGCAGTCGGGCAGGGGGCACTTGCGATTGAATGTCGCTCGGATGACAAGGAATTATTGGAGGCATTGCAGCTTTTTAACGATGAGGAAACGGAACGTACAGTAGCAGCGGAACGTGTGTTTCTTCATAAGCTTGAGGGAGGCTGCCAAGTTCCGATTGGTGGATATGCGACGATAAATGAACAGAGTGGGCTTACGCTTACAGCCCTTGTTGGTGCAAAGGATGGATCCGTCCTTTTAAAAGAGACAGTAACAAATCAAAATCCGCAGCAGGCAGGAGAAGAAGTGGCTCGATTGTTAATTGCCCGCGGCGCGGATAAGTTAGTGCAGCAATCAAAGGAGCAGGAGTAGGATGAATCATCTTGCTCCTCTTTCCCATATCTCCGTTCTAATTATGAGGGCGGAGACACAGGCGAAAGAAATGGCCGCGGCTGTGCGCAGCCGCGGCGGCATTCCAATTGAAATACCGCTGCTGCAGATTGAGCCTTCTGCCATGCAGCTGGCAAGACCTTTGCAAGAATACGATTGGATTATATTTACAAGCACAAACGGTGTTCGTTTTTTTCTGGAAGGAATCGGAATGGGCAACATTCCGTCTGCTGTCAAGCTTGCGGCTGTCGGGGAGAAAACCAAACAGGAGCTTGAAGCGTATGGTTTTCAGGTCCACTTTATGCCAGAGAAATTCGTCGCTGAGGTGTTTGCAAGAGAGTTTCTCTCATTTGTTCAGCCGGGAGCGCGTGTTTTATTTCCAAAAGGGAATCTAGCGCGAGATATCCTTCCGAATGAACTGCGGGCAAATCACATTCTTCTTGATGAGATTGTAGTATACGAAACGAGACGGAATGAAGCAGCTAAAGAGCTGTTGATGGAGGTGCTTCGTTCTGAACAAGCAGATGTTTTGACTTTCACGAGTCCCTCCACTGTTGTCCACTTTGCCGCTTTGCTTGAGGAAACAAATTGGAGAGAATGGACGAAACGTTGTACAATTGCTTGTATAGGGCCAGTTACGGAGAGAGAGGCTCTAGCGTATTTTCCTTCTGTTCTCGTCCCGGATACATATACGATTGACGGTTTACTCCGAAGATTAGAGGAACATTTTGCAAACGGGATACAATAGGAAGAGAAACTGAAAATGAATGGGAGATGGAAAACGATGAAGCATTTGCAATTTCAGCGTCACCGCCGCCTGCGGCAAACAGCAAATATGCGTGCGCTTGTTAGAGAAACGCACTTGCATACAGAAGATTTTATTTATCCGATTTTTGTTGTGGAAGGGGAAAACAAGCGTAATCAAGTTGCTTCTATGCCAGGTGTGGAGCAGGTGTCGTTAGACCTTCTGAATGCGGAAATCCAGGAAGCTGTAGATTTAGGCATCAAGTCTATTATCGTGTTTGGTATTCCACATGAAAAGGACGAGGTGGGTTCTTCTGCATACTGTGACCATGGCATCGTACAAAAGGCAATTTCCCAGGTGAAGGAGCAATTTCCAGAGCTTGTTGTCATTGCGGATACGTGCCTATGTCAATTTACAAGCCACGGTCATTGCGGCGTCATTGAGAATGGTGTAATCGTAAATGACGAATCATTAGAGCTGTTAGCTAAAACAGCTGTTAGCCAAGCGAAAGCAGGGGCTGATATTATCGCACCATCCAATATGATGGATGGATTTGTCGCGGCGATTCGCCATGCTCTTGATGAAAATGGATTTTCACATGTGCCGATTATGTCTTATGCTGTAAAGTTTTCTTCCGCTCACTATGGTCCGTTCCGCGATGCAGCTCATAGCTCACCGAAGTTCGGGGATCGAAAGGCGTACCAAATGGATCCGGCTAACCGTTTAGAAGCATTGCGTGAGGCGGAATCAGATGTGCTAGAGGGAGCAGACTTCCTGATGGTGAAGCCGGCCCTTTCTTATTTGGATATTATTCGCGATGTGAAAAATAACTTTAATTTGCCAATAGTTGCTTACAATGTAAGCGGTGAGTATTCAATGGTCAAAGCGGCTGCACAAAACGGGTGGATTAATGAACGTGAAATTGTACTTGAGCAGCTTGTTAGCATGAAGCGTGCAGGAGCTGATTTAATTCTTACATATTTTGCAAAGGATGCAGCAAAGTGGTTGAAGGAAGGAGACGTTAGCAAATGAGAAGTTTTGATAAGTCAATTGCAGCCTTTCAAGAGGCAAAACGTCTGATGCCCGGAGGTGTAAACAGCCCAGTGCGCGCCTTTAAATCGGTCGGTATGAATCCGATTTTTATGGAGAGCGGCAAAGGATCGAGGGTCTATGATCTTGATGGAAATGAGTATATTGACTACGTGCTATCATGGGGACCTCTTATTCATGGACATGCAAACGATAGAGTGGTAGAAGCGCTAAAGTGCGTTGCTGAAAAGGGTACAAGCTTTGGAGCGCCGACTGCCATTGAAAATGAACTTGCAAAGCTTGTTATCGAGCGTGTTCCCTCTGTGGAAATTGTGAGGATGGTAAACTCCGGAACAGAGGCGACCATGAGTGCGTTGCGTCTTGCGCGCGGCTATACAGGCAGAAATAAAATCGTAAAATTTGAAGGCTGCTATCATGGTCATGGAGATTCCTTATTGATTAAAGCCGGATCTGGTGTAGCTACGCTCGGGTTGCCAGACAGCCCTGGTGTACCAGAGGGAGTGGCTAGCAATACAATTACAGTCCCATATAATGATTTGGAGAGCTTACGCGTGGCATTTAAGCAATATGGCGATGATATTGCAGCTGTGATTGTCGAGCCTGTAGCAGGAAACATGGGGGTTGTTCCGCCGCTTCCTGGCTTTTTAGAGGGACTACGCAGTATCACAAAGGATCATGGAGCGTTGCTGATATTTGATGAGGTCATGACGGGCTTCCGCGTTGGCTATCATTGCGGTCAGGGCTATTTCGGTGTAACGCCAGATCTTACATGTCTTGGAAAGGTAATTGGGGGTGGTCTGCCGGTCGGAGCATACGGAGGTAAAGCGGACATTATGGAGCGCATTGCGCCAAGCGGTCCGATTTATCAGGCAGGAACCTTATCAGGGAACCCGCTTGCGATGACAGCAGGCTACGAAACGTTGATCCAGTTAACGCCAGACTCTTACCGAGAGTTTGAACGAAAAGCGGAATTGCTCGAGCGCGGTTTGCAGGCAGCGGCAGAAACATATGATATCCCGTATTGCATAAACCGAGTGGGCTCAATGGTTGGCTTCTTCTTTACAAATGAAAAAGTTGTTGATTACGAAACAGCCAAAACATCGAATCTCGAGTATTTCTCAGCGTATTACCGTGAAATGATTGAGCAAGGTGTCTTCCTTCCTCCGTCCCAGTTTGAAGGATTATTCTTATCGACTGCACATAGTGATGAGGATATTGAACAAACAATTCAGGCAGCAGAAATTGCCTTTTCTAAGCTGAAAGGTTGATAAAAAGAGCTAATCTAATAATCGTCTGAGGAAGACGGATTAGGTTAGCTCTTTTTTTATGAGTCTCTGTTAAGGAACATTGTTGATTTTCTTTATCATAAAACCTCCATTTTGCACATAAACCTGTAATGTCATATACGTTTGAGAGGGGGAACTCAAAATGGCAGCAGATCATCAAACATCACTTAGCTTTTCCTTAAAAGAATCGGTATGGTTCCAAAAGGGACAGGAAGTTGAGCAATTGCTTTCCATCGCGCTTGATCCAGACATTGTGGTACAGGATAGAGATTATGAAATTGTTGTAAAGGGGCAATTACAGCTAACTGGAGAATATATTCCGCAGGACAGTGAGGAAGCATCCTTCTCATTGCGTGAACTATCTCCTGTACGTACGGTCGATTATGTACATGTACGAGAGGATGGCGTAAATGAATTATCGCACTCGTTTCCTTTAGAAATTTCGATTCCGCGCTCTCGTGTGAAGCAGGCGGATGATTTATATGTAGAGATTGAAATGTTTGATTATGAACTTCCAGAACAGGGCTGTTTACAGCTTCTTGCTGATATTGCAATCTATGGGCTAACCGACCAAGCAACTGCGGAGGAGCAAATCGAGGGACGAGTAGAAGAACAGGAAGAATTATTGGAGGAATTGGAAGATCAGTATGCCGCTCCTGCCTTTGTACAGGAGGAAGAGGATGTTTTTGAGCCTTTTGAATTTGAAGTGCGTAAAGAGCCTGTGCTAGAAGAAGCAGAAAGGGAAGAACCTGTTATGCAGGTTGAGTTGTTTGGTCGTGCTGAGGAGACAAAGCAGCCGCCTGCTTCTGAAGAGGGTAAGGAGGAATTTGCGTATTCCAGCCGTGATGAAAATGCACTATATCTAACAAGATTATTCGGAAGGAATCAGGAAGAGCAATTTACGAAGCTGCGCATGTATTTTGTGCAAACGGGCGATACAGTCGAATCGATTGCAGAGCGGTACGATACAAATCTCCAGCATCTGGCGCGTATCAATCAGCTAGATGACCTATATGTTTCGCAAGGTCAGGTCTTATATGTTCCAGTATCAAAAACAAAGTCTAAATCATCATGATGCTTATGTTGGGAGCTAATTAAGACGCCCCAGTTTTTCTTTACGCCCATCCTGTTAGAAGGGGTCATCATTATATGGAAACAGCAGTGAGAGAGCAATATGAACCTCTTTTACAAATGTATCGTTTGAATCCGGAACATTTAGAAGAGCATGGAAGTGTGTTAAAGGTTTATACAAACCAGGGTCCTTATGCGTTAAAGAGGCTGAGTCCGAGCCGACTTGAACGGAGCAATTTTGTACACCATCTTCGCCTTCTTTCTGAGAAGGGATTTACAAATTACGCGCCTGTATATCATGCAAGCGACGGAGAGTATTTCTTATCGGACGGACAACATCAGTACTATTTAATGCCTTGGCTTGACAGCGCAGAACAAAAGGGTGAGGAGAACGACCATTACCATCAGATGTTTCAAACCCTTGCTGCTATGCATCAAAAGACAGTGAAGGAAGAAAGTATTACAGAGGAAACCATTGACAGTCATTATAACGCGCTGTCAGGACGTTGGGAGCAGGACCGCGATATGCTTGATACGTTTCTGACGCAATCTGAAGCGAAGTGGTATATGTCTCCGTTAGAGCTGCAATATTGTACGTATTATCACCATGTTTTACGTGCACATGAGTTTGCTGCAAAGCAGCTGGAGGAATGGCAAGAGCTCATGAAGGAAAAGGAAACGACACGAATCTCTTTAATTCATGGAAACGTGTCTCAAAGTCATTTTTTGTTTGATCATGAGCGAAACGGTTATTTTATTAGCTTGGAAAATTCACAGTTTTCCACACCGATACAGGATCTTGTACAATTTTATCAGCGTTCGTTTAACACATACCCCATTGCAAGAAATGACCGCTATGAATGGTATCAAGTGTATCAGAAGCACTTTCCCTATACAAAAGAAGAAAAAAAGCTGATGCTTGCTTATCTGGCGTATCCACAAAACTTTATCAGGCAAATTGCCCGCTATGTGAAAAACGGGGAACAGCGGGATAAACGAAATGAATTGCAATTTGTGAAGAATCTTCAGCAAACCCATTGGCTTGTAAGTAATACTGAATACTTTGTATCCCAAATTCAAGCAGCAGAGCATCAAGCTGAGCAAAGTCAGCAGCAAACATAAAACCTCTCCAGCCGGAGAGGTTTTACGCTTTAAAAGATATAAATTTCTAACAGGAAGACAATTCGACGTAGCGAGAAGTTTTAGGAATAAAGTATAAGTACAACTACGCCTCTGTCTTTGCTCGGCGAGCTTTCTGTATGTTTGCTAAGTACACATTCAGGAATCTATGCTGCCGTGCTTATGCTTGGAAATGCGTTTTAATCGTCAAGCCAATAAAAACAATCAATAAGATAAAATCCAAAAACGTAGGGAACAGCAATGTTCGAATACCTTGAAAGACTGTGAGCGGAATGATGAAGTCATATAGCAGTGTTTGAATATTCCGCATCCAGCCGGGTGTTGCGAAATTATAAGTACGTTTAAGTCGTCGCATTCTGCATTCCTCCGAAAATAACGGGTTTATAGTACCCTATGCGGGGCAAACACCTAGTGTGCATTTCGTGCACTTTTTTCGATTTTCTGCATATATTACAAAAAACTTGGCAAAGCTTATTGACGATTGCACTTTCTTTTTTTAGACTATAGTTTGTATAAAATAATAACAAAATGCTTAGATAGGGAAGAGTACGATGTGTTTGCATCTTTCAGAGAGAGAAATCAGCAGCTGGGAGATTTCTTAGATGACAGCGTCGGAAGGTCGCCCTTGAGCTGCTTCTTTGAATATTACAGTAGAGGAAGCCGGGTGTAACCCGTTACCAGATAAAGTGTGCAAGCCTTCGCTTGCAAAAAAAGGTGGTACCGCGAATATAACTCCATTCGTCCTTTTCTGGATGAGTGGGGTTTTTTATTTTGAGAAGGAGGAATTTATATGACAAATACGGACAATAATTTACCAACGAAATACGACCATAAATCCGTAGAAGAAGGCCGCTATGAATGGTGGCTTGCAGGAAAATATTTTGAAGCAAAGGGCGAAGCTGAGAAACAGCCATACACAATTGTAATTCCACCGCCAAACGTAACGGGTAAGCTTCATTTAGGGCACGCCTGGGATACAACGCTGCAGGACATTTTAACGCGTGCAAAGAGATTACAAGGTTATGATGTGCTATGGCTTCCTGGTATGGATCATGCCGGTATTGCGACACAGGCAAAGGTAGAAGCGAAGCTGCGTGAGGAAGGAGTAACGCGCTATGACCTTGGACGTGAAAAGTTCTTGGAAAAGGCATGGGAGTGGAAGGAAGAATATGCATCCCATATTCGCGCACAATGGGCGAAGGTTGGCTTAGGTCTTGATTATTCCCGCGAACGCTTTACGCTGGATGAAGGATTATCCGAAGCAGTACGCCATGTATTTGTTACTTTATATAAAAAGGGTCTCATTTACCGAGGTGAATATATCATTAACTGGGATCCGGCAACACGCACGGCCTTGTCTGATATTGAGGTTATTTATAAGGATGTACAAGGGGCATTCTATCATATGCGTTACCCGCTTTCTGATGGATCTGGCTACATTGAAGTTGCAACGACTCGTCCAGAAACGATGCTCGGTGATACAGCGATTGCGGTTCATCCGGAAGATGAACGCTACCAGCATTTAATTGGTAAAACAGCAGTGCTTCCAATCGTCGGCCGTGAAATCCGGATTGTCGGCGATGATTATGTAGATATGGAATTTGGCTCTGGCGCTGTAAAAATTACGCCAGCTCATGACCCGAACGATTTTGAAATTGGAAATCGTCATAACTTGCCGCGTATCCTTGTCATGAATGAGGACGGCACAATGAACGCAAATGCTGGAGTATATCAAGGAATGGACCGCTTTGAATGCCGCAAGCAGCTTGTGAAAGATTTACAAGAGCAGGGTGTACTTGTCAAAATTGAAGAGCATACACATTCCGTTGGTCATAGTGAGCGCAGCGGTGTTGTTGTAGAGCCGTATTTATCAACGCAATGGTTTGTGAAAATGCAGCCGTTAGCGGATGAGGCGATCAAGCTTCAGCAGCAGGAGGAAAAGGTAAACTTTGTGCCGGAGCGCTTTGAGAAAACATACTTGCACTGGATGGAAAACATCCGTGATTGGTGTATTTCCCGTCAGCTTTGGTGGGGACACCGCATTCCGGCTTGGTATCATAAAGAAACAGGGGAAGTGTATGTAGATACAAACCCGCCTGCTGATTCTGAGAATTGGGAGCAGGATAATGATGTTCTTGATACTTGGTTCAGCTCAGCGCTTTGGCCGTTTTCAACGCTTGGCTGGCCTGATAAAGACTCTGAAGACTTTAAGCGTTATTACTCAACTGATGTTCTGGTAACAGGCTATGATATTATTTTCTTCTGGGTATCACGCATGATTTTCCAAGGTCTTGAGTTTACAGGTCAACGTCCGTTCAACGATGTACTGATCCATGGCTTAGTTCGTGACGCGCAAGGTCGCAAGATGAGCAAATCGCTTGGAAACGGGGTAGACCCGATGGATGTGATTGAGCAGTATGGTGCTGACTCACTTCGATTCTTCCTATCTACAGGAAGTGCACCAGGTCAAGACTTACGCTTTAGTATCGAAAAGGTAGAATCTACTTGGAACTTTATTAATAAGATTTGGAATGCATCCCGCTTCGTGTTAATGAACATGAACGGCATGACATATCAGGAACTAGATTTAACGGGTGAGATGTCCGTTGCGGATAAATGGATTTTAACGCGCTTTAATGAAACAATTGAGAGCGTGACGAAAAATCTTGATAAGTATGAGCTCGGCGAAGTCGGCCGTGCGCTGTACAACTTTATTTGGGATGACTTCTGTGACTGGTACATTGAAATGGCGAAGCTTCCGCTTTACGGTGAAGAGGAAGCCGCAAAGAAAACAACTCGTTCCGTACTTGCATATGTACTTGAAGGAACGATGAAGCTGCTTCATCCGTTCATGCCGTTTGTAACAGAAACAATTTGGCAGCACCTTCCGCATGAAGGCGAATCGATTACGGTAGCGCAGTGGCCGACAATTCGTGAGGATTTAGCGGATAAGGAAGCGGCGGAGCAAATGCGTCAGCTTGTGGAAATCATCCGTTCTGTACGCAATATTCGCGCGGAAGTAAATACGCCGCTTAGTAAAAAGGTTCAATTGTACATTAAGGCGAAGGACGAGGCAACTCTTGCAAGTCTTCAGAAAAACAGCTCCTACATTGAGCGTTTCTGTAACCCGAGCGAGCTCGTGATTGAAACAGATGTACAAGCGCCAGAGCAATGTATGACAGCAGTTATCACAGGAGCGGAGCTATTCCTGCCTCTTGAGGATTTAATTAACTTAGACGAGGAAATCGCCCGTCTTGAAAAAGAGCTGAAACGCTTAGACAGTGAAGTAGAGCGTGTGCAGAAGAAGCTTAGCAATGAAGGCTTCGTGAAAAAGGCACCTGCTCAGGTAATTGAAGAAGAACGCAAGAAGCAGCAGGATTATACAGAAAAACGTGAGGCGGTTCGTCAGCGTTTGGCAGAATTAAAAAAATAAGCTGATATGCGAACCCGGCAAGACAGATGTGAAGCCCGGGTTCGCTTTTTTCAGAAAGGAGACTAGGATGACATATGAAGAAGCGGTAAGTTGGATCCACAACCGATTAAAGTTCGGCATTAAGCCAGGATTAGAACGGATGAACTGGATGCTTCAGCAATTGGACAACCCAGAGAGAAGAATTACATGCGTTCATCTTGCCGGTACAAATGGAAAAGGCTCCACACTTACATATATACGCTCGATCTTAGAGCAAGCAGAATATAAGGTTGGTACGTTTACTTCACCGTATATTGAAAGTTTTAATGAACGTATTAGCATAAACGGAACGCCAATTCCAAACGAGGACATTGCAGAACTTGTACGTATCGTGAAGCCTATTGCAGAAGCTTTGGATGAAACGGAATTCGGAGCGGCAACCGAATTTGAAATTTTAACTGTTATGGCCTTTTATTACTTCGGCAAGATCAATCCGTGTGATATTGTCCTACTGGAAACAGGGCTTGGGGGGCGTCTTGATTCGACGAATGTTATATATCCTGTCCTATCTATCATCACAACAATTGGATATGATCATATGCATGTGTTGGGAGAAACACTTGAAGAAATCACATCAGAAAAGGCAGGCATCATTAAATCCGGCGTACCTGTTATAACAGGCGTTTCCCAACAGGAGGCTCTTGCGGTGATTGCGGAAGAGGCACAGAAAAGACGCGCGAAGGTGTATACGCTCGGTAAAGAGTTTTCTGCAGGGCATACGCAATCGATAGCGGATGGAGAAACATTCACTTTTGAAAGCCCGTTTGGTATTATGGAAAACTTAAGCATTACGATGAAGGGAACACATCAGGTACAAAATGCTGCGCTTGCATTAATGGCGGTGTATTATTTAAAAACATATCAATCATTTTTGGTGAAGGATGAGGACATTCATCATGGATTAAAGAAAGCCTTTTGGCTGGGCCGTTTTGAGCAACTGTCTGATCACCCTCGGATCGTAATCGATGGTGCTCATAACCCGGAAGGAATCACTAGCCTTGTGCAAACGGTACAGTCTCATTATGCTGATAAACGTATAACGGTATTGTTCAGTGCACTTGGGGATAAAAAAATAGCTGAAATGGTAGCAGGACTTGAGACAATCGCGGATCGTATGGTATTTACAACCTTCGATTTTCCTCGTGCTATTTCACCAGAGCTGTTAGCCAAGCATTGCAGCATGGAACAAAAGGAGATATATCAGGATTGGAAAGAAGCTATAGACAAAATTAAACCGATTCTTACAGATGAGGATTTGTTTCTGATTACAGGTTCACTCTATTTTATTTCCGGTGTTCGTAAATATATAACAGAAAGCAGATAGCGCAAGCTGTCTGCTTTTTTGCATTGTAAGAAAGTATAAATTTCTAGCTGGAAGCCAATTCGACGTAGCGAGAAATTTTAGGAATAATGCTTATTCTTTTCTTTTTCTTTGTTCTGCTAAGCGTTATGTGAGAATAAACATAGAAATATGAAACAAATTGACGAAAATGATTTTCCTTCTCCTGACAAATCTCATGTTCTTTTTTAGAAGAACTGTGATACCATTCTAAAAAGCAATAAGAAGGGGATGAAGCCATGGACAAGCGTTCTCCAAAAATCTTAATTAAAGTGAACGGTACCGAAACAAACTATAAGGAGGAGCCGACAAAGCAAGATGCTCCCCCGCAGGAGGAGTTCCAATGGATGCTTCCTTCCGAGCAAATTTTACAGCATAATGTAGTACCATTTCGTGCAGGGAATGAACCTTCAGTAGAGCCGAAAAAAAGGAAAGGGCGCCGTAAGCAGATGATTCTCACTGTTGGAACGGCAATTTTGCTTGGGACGGGCTTTGGCTTTGGAGTATTACATGTGTTAGATGGTACGAAGGAAGAAAAAAGCATGCCGGCAGCGGCTAGTGTAACTTCTACAACAACAACTGCTCCTGCAGAGAAGCAAACGAAATCCTCGGAGCAACAAACGCAGCAATCTGCAGCATTAGAGGAGCTTGCTGTGTATGTTATACAAGGAAATGTGTTTTCCACAGCGGAAAGGGGACAAGCAGCACTAGATGATATGAAGAAAAAGGGAATGCCGGGGGCTCTCATCAACTCTGATGGAAAAACCTTTTTGTTTATCGGCATAGCGAATGATGAAAAAGGAGCGAAGAAACTCACCGCCTCCTATAAAGCGAAGGGTTTTGCTGTACTGGAAAAGCGGCGGGTTCTTACAGATAAACAGGTACCGGCAGCATTCAAAAAATATGAGGGACTGATAGGCAAAACTGAGAAGTCACTTCGTACTCTTATTGAGCAAACTTCAACTGTGTATACGGCAGGGAAAATCAGCAATGAGCAGTGGAGTGAGCTGGATAAAAGTGTGAAGGAGCTTACCAAGGAGGGGAAGTCTGTCGAGAAGGCTGAAGTGAAAAAGCTGCTTACGTACGTGTCTCTTTCCTGCGATGCTCTGCAGGAATATAAGGAAACAAAAGATGAGAAGACGTTTGTAAAGCTGCAGCAGCTTTTGTTGGACGGACTTGTTTCCTATGAGACAGTTCTCACAGGAAAGGACTCATAACGAACGGGAAGAAGAAAGAATCCTTCTTTCCTTTTTTGTTTTCTAAGACGAGATTCGCAGAAATCGATGAACAAAGTGACATTTTGTAAAATTGAGAGGAAGTTGTATATTTGATACGATACAAGCGTATCTTCCTTCTAAAACAACATAGGAAAGGTGATAGGATGACAAAACCCCTTATCTTAGCTTCGGCATCCCCGAGACGTAAGGAGCTGCTAGAGCTTGTGCAAATTCCATTTGAAATTCATGTGAGCGAGGTAGAGGAAAAGATTGAAGAAACCGCGTCTCCGGCAGAGGTTGTGATGTCCCTAGCGGCGCAAAAGGCAGCCGATGTTGCACGGCATTATCCTCATGCTGTTGTGTTAGGAGCAGACACAATTGTAACATACGGCGCACGGATGCTAGGAAAACCAAATAGTAAGGAAGAAGCCGTGGAAATGCTGCGCCTTTTATCAGGCAACATACATGAGGTGTATACTGGAGTAGCGCTCATTTCCGAGGGTGAAACCTTTACTTTTTATGAACGAACAGAGGTAACATTTTGGAAATTATCTGAAGAGGAAATACAAGCATATGTCGAAACAGGAGAGCCTCTTGATAAGGCAGGGAGCTACGGCATTCAAGGAAAAGGCGCCACGCTAGTTAAGAAAATTAATGGTGATTATTACTCGGTTGTCGGTCTTCCAGTGGCACGTATTGTACGTGAGCTCCGATCTTTTATATGGGAGGGGAACGATGCGTATAAACCAGATTCGTGATGTAGTAAAGGATGATCAGCCAAGGGAACGTTTATTGATAGAGGGGGTAAGCAGCTTGTCTAATACAGAGCTGCTTGCTGTTTTATTAAGAACGGGAACAAAGGAGGAGTCTGTTTTAGCGCTTGCAGGTCGTATTTTACATCATTTTGATGGTCTTCGGATGCTAAAAGACGCAACAGTGGAGGAGCTGACAAATATAAATGGCATCGGGATTGCAAAAGCAGCGCAGCTCATTGCAGCCTTTGAGCTGGGGCGCAGAATGGTACGGATTGAATACAAGGAGCGCTATAGCATCCGCAGCCCGGAGGATTGTGCAAACTATATGATGGAGGAGATGCGCTTTCTGCAGCAGGAGCATTTCGTCTGTTTATATTTAAATACAAAAAATCAAGTAATGCACAGGCAAACTGTGTTTATCGGCAGTTTAAATGCCTCCATAGTACATCCGCGCGAGGTCTTTCGCGAAGCGTTTCGCCGCTCTGCTGCCTCTATTATATGCCTTCATAACCACCCCTCAGGCGATCCGGCCCCGAGCCGTGAAGATATCGAAGTGACAAAAAGATTAGCAGAATGCGGAAAGATCATGGGTGTTGATTTGCTTGATCATATTATCATCGGAGAGCATCGCTTTGTTAGTTTAAAGGAAAAAGGTTATATTTAAGCCTATCCATTTTTTTTGTTTTGTTTTATAATGTATTTTATGAGTTTTTTATAGGGTTTAGCGAACAATAAAGAGAGATATAGATAGAAACGTGTTGTTTTTAAATATATAAATAAAAATAAGGAAAGTATTTTCGTTTTGGAAAGGAAGATACACATATGTTAGGATTAGGTGGCTTTACTCGTGATCTCGGAATAGACTTAGGAACTGCAAATACATTAGTATACGTGAAGGGAAAAGGTGTTGTTGTGCGCGAGCCTTCCGTTGTCGCGATGCAGACGGATACAAAGCAAATCGTGGCAGTCGGTAACGATGCTAAGCAAATGATCGGACGTACACCAGGAAATGTTGTGGCACTTCGCCCGATGCGAGACGGTGTAATTGCAGATTATGAAACAACAGCAACGATGATGAAATATTATATTAGACAAGCACAAAAATCGAACGGTTTCTTTTCGCGCAAACCATATGTGATGGTTTGTGTGCCATCTGGAATTACAGCTGTAGAGAAGAGGGCTGTAATTGATGCGACACGTCAGGCTGGTGCACGTGATGCGTATCCGATTGAAGAGCCGTTTGCGGCAGCAATTGGTGCAAATTTACCTGTATGGGAACCGACTGGCAGCATGGTCGTAGATATCGGTGGCGGTACAACAGAAGTAGCGATTATCTCGCTCGGCGGAATTGTAACGAGTCAATCGATTCGCGTAGCAGGTGATGAGATGGATGAAGCAATTATCCAGTATATTAAGAAGAATTATAATTTGATGATTGGTGAGCGGACAGCTGAAACGTTGAAGCTGGAAGTTGGTTCTGCTGGTACTGGAGAGGGCATTGAACCGATAGAAATCCGTGGACGTGACCTGATTACAGGATTGCCGAAGACAGTATTGATTCGAGCAGAGGAAATCGCAGATGCGTTGAAGGATACGGTGGCGGCCATCGTTGAATCTGTAAAGAATACACTTGAGAAGACACCTCCTGAGTTGGCAGCAGACATTATGGATCGCGGTATTGTATTAACAGGTGGAGGAGCGCTGCTTCGCAATTTGGACAAGGTCATTAGTGACGAAACAAAAATGCCTGTGCTTGTAGCAGAAAATCCTCTTGACTGCGTGGCAATCGGAACAGGAAAAGCGCTTGATAATATCGATTTGTTTAAAACAAAACTAAGCTGATTAAGAGGGTGTAAGTGTGCCGCAGTTTTTCTTAAACAAACGGTTGATCGTTTTATTAGTAAGCATTATCCTTCTTGTAGCACTAATCGGTATTTCCTTAAAAGAGAGGCAACGGTTAACTTGGCCGGAGCAATTTATACAGGATACAGTTGGAGTAATGGAACGGGTCTTGGAAAAACCTGCGCACGCTGTGGCGGGTTTTTTCGAGAGTATTGAAGATATCAAACATACATATGAAGAAAACCAACTGCTAAAGGAAAAGTTGGATAAGTATGCGAAGCTTTCAGTGGATGTTAAGAATTTACAGCAGGATAACGAAGAGCTGCGGGCTATTTTAGGGAAAAAAGATTCTCTTGATGATTATAACCCATTGCAAGCCACAATCATTGGACGGAACCCTGATAAATGGTATGATTTAGTTGCAATTGATAAGGGAGAGCAGCAAGGTGTGAAAAAGGATATGGCGGTTATTACAGAAAAAGGGCTCATAGGCAAGATAAAGAGTGTATCGCAGTTTACCTCTACGGTTGAGCTACTTAGTTCCTTAAATCGTACAAATCGTATTTCCGCCGTTGCGCAGGGCGATGAAAAAGTATTTGGCTTAATTGAAGGATATGATACAGAAAAGCAGATGCTCATCTTTACAAAAATTCCATCAGATGCACAGGTAAAGAAGGGGCAGTACGTTGAAACATCTGGTCTTGGCGGCATTTTTCCAAGAGGGCTTGTTATCGGGCAAATTACTGATGTAACGCCGGATGAGTATGGCTTAACACAAACTGCTTATGTCAAACCTGCTGCTGATTTAAATGATATCGATCATGTTATAGTAGTAAAACGGACGATGCCTACAGCAGAAGCAGAGCTGCAAGAGTAGGGGGAGAAACAAATGCAAAAATGGATTCTTTCCCTGTTTCTTGTCGCTGTCTTTTTGCTTGAGAATGTATTTTCCTTTAGTTTTCCTGCAGATTTCCTATGGAAAGGGAGCATAGCGGTTCCTCACTTTTTGATTATCGTGCTATTCTTTATAGCTATATATTATCATTCGTTACAGGCTGTATATTTTTCTTTATTGTTCGGTTTTTTGTTTGATGTTGTAAATACGGAACTTATTGGTATTTACTTATTTCTTTATCCTGTATTGACTTATCTGGTTATTAATGCGATGAGAATTTTGCAGGTCAATGTATTCATAGTCTCAGTACTGGTATTAGTAGGAGTTACAGCTTTAGAATACGCGGTGTATGGATTGCTGCTGCTACTTGGGCAAGTGGATTTGACGCCGGGCATATTTTTTGAAAAGCGAATCCTTGCTACTCTCGTTTTAAACGGTATATTTTTACTGCTGTTTTGTGTCCCGCTGAAAAAATATTTCTTGCGTCTTGCTGAGGCGAGAGAAGAAAAATAAAAAGGATTTTCTGACTTTGTGTCGAAATGAATCGGTGGGGTGAGCGTTAGTGAAGGAACGAAAGCAACCATATGTAACAATTAAAGGAACAAAGGACGGTTTAACGTTACATCTTGATGATACCTGTTCTTTTGACGAGTTATTACAAGAGCTTGAGGAGCGGTTGTCTACAGCGTTATATGATAGCGGTGAACGCTCACTGATTGAAGTGCATGTAAAGGTGGGCAACCGCTATTTGACAGGAAAGCAGGAGGAAGCTCTGCGTACTCTTGTTCGAAATAAAAAGAATCTTGTAGTCAACGAAGTGGAAAGTAACGTAGTCACAAAGGAACAGGCATTAGAGTGGAAACGGGAGACAGAGATTGCATCTGTTACGAGAATTATTCGCTCCGGTCAAGTTCTTCATGTAAAAGGGGACTTACTATTAATCGGGGATGTGAATCCGGGAGGAACCGTCATTGCTGGCGGTAATATCTTTATTATCGGGGCTTTACGAGGTATTGCCCATGCTGGATATTCCGGTGATAAGCAAGCTGTTATCGCAGCGTCAATCATGAATCCGTTACAGCTCCGAATTAGTGATGTGACGAATCGAACCCCCGATTATAAAGGGAAAGAGAACGAAATGGAATGCGCATATGTTAACCAAAACAACCAAATTATGGTCGACCGCATTCAAATTCTTACTCACCTCAGACCTAATTTAACAAGGTTAGAAAGGGGAATCATATAGCTGTGGGAGAGGCAATTGTTATTACATCTGGAAAAGGCGGAGTCGGGAAAACAACGAGCTCTGCAAATCTTGGAACAGCCCTCGCTTTATCCGGCAAAAAGGTCTGCCTTGTCGATACAGACATCGGACTCCGCAACTTGGATGTCGTGATGGGACTAGAAAACCGTATTGTGTTTGACCTTGTAGACGTAGTGGAAGGCCGCTGCCGTTTGCCGCAGGCTTTGATTAAGGACAAACGATTTGAAGAATTATACTTGTTGCCTGCCGCCCAAACGAGCGATAAGTCAGCGGTCACACCAGAGCAGATGATTGATATTATTCGTCAGCTCCGCCAAGATTTTGATTACGTATTAATCGACTGTCCAGCCGGAATTGAGCAAGGCTTTAAGAATGCTGTTGCAGGAGCTGACAAGGCGATCGTTGTCACAACACCTGAGGTTTCTTCTATGCGCGATGCAGACCGTATCATCGGACTGTTAGAAAAAAATGAAGAAATTGAGCCTCCTAAGCTTATTATTAACCGCGTTCGCAGTCATATGCTGAAAAATCAAGAGATGCTCGATGTAGATGAAATTGTGCGAACCCTTTCTATTGAGTTAATTGGGATCGTTGAGGACGATGAAGAAGTTATCAAGGCTACAAATAAGGGAGAACCAGTAGCTCTTATTCCGAATGGCAAAGCTTCTATAGCATATCGCAATATTGCTCGCAGATTGCTTGGAGAGTCTGTCCCTCTTCAATCATTGGAGCAAGAAAAAGGGACAGTTTTAACAAAAGTGAAGAAATTTTTTGGTATTCGCTAAACATCTCGCGGACAAGCGCGGGATGTTTTTCTTTTATACTTTAAATAAGTATAAATTTCCAGTTGGAAGTGAATTCAACGTAGTCGAAAACTTTAGGAATACAGTATAAGTGCAACTAGGACATGTTCGCTTTAAAAAAGGTCTATGCTGAGACGAATATCTCCTCTGGACAACTCATACATATGTACAAACTATGTAAATGAGGAAGGGGACAGCATGCGGAAAAGGAAAATTGAAGACATTCGTAAGAGAATTGCTAAGCGAAAAGCGGAACAACAGCGACATGTGGAGCAGCAGCGTTATGCACCCTTTGAACAAGTAGAAGAACTGTTTCCAGAACTAGGTGAAGGGGAAGCGGAGTTTGGAGATGAGTTTGGAGATGAGTTTGGACATGTTGTGTTTGAGGAACCAAAGGAGGAGACACGTTCGTTATTTCGAAAGGAAGTGTTTCTCATGCAGCTGCTCTGTTCCGTTGCTCTTGTGCTAGGGACAGGTATTGTGTTTAAAAGTAATAATCCGTCTTTAGAACAGGCTCGTACAGTTGTCCAAAAGGCCATGCAAGAGGAATTTCAATTTGCTACCGTTTCTAATTGGTATGAGCAGCAATTTGGCAAGCCGCTTACTTTGCTGCCAACTTCTCAGACGCAATCAACGCAGAAGGAGAAGAACTATGCTGTGCCTGCGTCTGGAAAGGTGTTGCAAAGCTTTAAAGCGAACGGGCAAGGCGTGTTTGTACAAACAAACATTAATGCCCCGGTAGATGCTATGAATGAAGGGGTGGCTGTATTTGTGGGGAAGAAAGAAGGACTCGGAAATACAATTATCATTCAGCATGCTGACGGAACAGAATCATGGTACGGCAATTTATCAGAAGCAACAGTCGCACTTTATGATTATGTAAAACAAAAGCAAAAAATCGGTGTGGTCGCAAACAGTGAAGACGGAAAATCAGGTACCTTTTATTTTGCTTTGAAGAAGGAGAACCAATTTATTGATCCGATTCAGGTGATATCATTTGAATAGATATATAGAGACATTCACAAAGGTGACGATTCATCCATTGTTTTGGGCTTTGATAGCAATTGGAGTATTGACTGCTCATTTTAAGGAGCTGCTTGTGTTATTTGGAATTGTATTAGTGCATGAGCTAGGACATGGTTTAGCAGCTGCTCATTTCCGCTGGCGGATTAAAAGAATTCAGCTGTTGCCGTTCGGTGGAGTGGCAGAGCTTGAGGAGCACGGCAACAAGCCTTTAAAGGAAGAATGCATTGTTGTGTTAGCGGGGCCTCTTCAGCATATTTGGATGGGCTTGGCGGTTTATGGTTTATACACTGGAGGTTGGATTTCAGAAGCATCCTACTCTTTTTTTATGTGGAATAATATGACTATTTTCTTTTTTAATCTTCTCCCAATTTGGCCGCTTGATGGCGGAAAGCTTGTATTAAATATTTACTCGGCCTTCGTTCCATTTTTGCAGGCACATCGCTTAACGCTTCTTACGTCTGGAGCTTGTTTCCTAGGCCTAACGATTGCCGCTCTCCTTTGGAATGCTTCTAATGTAACGATGTGGATTGTTGTCATTTTTTTAGCCGTGTCTCTATACTTAGAATGGAAGCAACGGCAATATATCTTCGTTCGTTTTTTATTAGAGCGTTACTATGGGAAAAAACGGGATATTGAAAAGCTCACTCTCATTAACGCTAATGCAAATGATCCGCTTTATACCGTATTCATGCAATTCCGCCGGGGATATAAGCATTCGGTTGTTATTAAAGGGAAGGAACGGCAGCAATATACGTTAGACGAAAATGAGCTGCTATACGCATATTTCACAGAAAAGCGAATCAGCTCCTCAATAGGAGAACTTATTAGCTAGTGTTGACGCAGACACTAGCCTTTTTGTATGGTAAAGAAAACTCGCCGATTGGCGAGCCCTGCCCTTGGGCGAAGACAGAGGCGTAGTTGCCCTTATACTGTATTCCTAAAATTTCTCGCTACGTCGAATGATCTTCCAGTTAGAAATTTATATGTTCTTACAGTGTAAAGAAAACTCGCCGATTGGCGGGCCCTGCCCTTGGACGAAGACAGAGGCGTAGTTGCTCTTATACTGTATTCCTAAAATTTCTCGCTACGTCGAATGATCTGCCAGCTAGAAATTTATATGTTCTTACAGTGTAAAGAAAACTCGCCGATTGGCGAGCCCTGCCCTTGGGCAAAATGTATACTTTTAAAGTGTCAAAAGAAAAGCGGATACAGTCTGTTCACATCCGCTAGACAAGAAGAAAAGAGGTAAAAAAGTGAGAACGCTATATATGAATCTGCTTGGAGAAGAAAAACGTATTGCGGTAGAAGAGGACGGCAAGCTGGCAGAGCTTTTTTTACATCGCCCTAACAAGGAAGAGATTGTCGGGAATATATATCGGGGGCGTGTTGTCAATGTATTGCCGGGCATGCAGGCTGCGTTTGTGGATATTGGAATGGAAAAGCACGCATATCTCCGCCGCGAGGATCTTCTATCCTTTACAGAGGGGGCATCCATCAGCCAGCTAGTGCATCAAGGGCAGCAAATTATTGTGCAGGTTGTGAAGGAAGCTATGGATACAAAGGGTCCGAAGGTTACAACTAAGATAGAGTTCCCAGGAAAATATGTTGTTTATATCCCATCTGACTCATATTCTGCGGTATCCAAAAAAATTCGAAACGAAGGAAAGCGAAATGAATTACTGCAGCTCGGAAAACAGGGAGGCTTTGTGTTTCGTTCCGCCTGCGAAACGGCTCCTATTGCACATGTGCAAGCTGAGATGGAGGAGCTTCGTCACACAGCTGAGGAGCTTCAGGAAAGCAGTCAAGAGAAGATACCATTTCTTCTCTACTCCTCACAATCGTTGTTTGCCCGTCTGTTCCGGGAGATTCCAACAGAAACCGTTTCCCATATCATTGTTGATGATCGCTTGAGCGTACGTGAGCTCGCTGAAAGAGTCAGTAAGGAGCGCGTTACTTTGTATACCGGAAAAGAAAACATATTCCACTCCTACGGCGTCGAGCATGAAATCGAGAAGGCATTAAAAAAAATTGTGTGGCTTGAAAATGGTTCATATCTTCTAATTGAGCAAACAGAAACGATGACAGTTATTGATGTAAATACAGGAAAATTTACAGGTAAGCAAACGCTGCAGGATACGGTGAGAAAAACGAATGAGGCGGCTGCTATAGAAATTGCAAGGCAGTTGCGGCTTCGTGATATTGGCGGCATGATTTTAATTGATTTTATTAATATGAAGAATGATCATGATAAAGAAACCGTGCGTAATCTATTGATATCTGCTTTAAAGCGAGATCATACGCCAACAAGGGTGTTCGGATTCACCGCACTTGGCATTTTAGAGGTAACAAGAAAGCGGAAGAGAAAGCCGCTGCGTGATATGCTTGAGTCTTCATGTGGAAGTTGTAATGGTCGCGGCTTCGTTTCTTCTTCTGAAACGGAGGCGTATCGTTTACAACGTGAGCTGCTTGCTTACAAGGGGACGGATTACGAAGCGGTCCTTGTCGAGTGCAGCCCAGAGGTGCAGGCAATCTTCCGAGACAGTCGGCTACAGGAGGCCTTGACGGTAGAGGTATATTTTATAGATAGTGCATCGTCTGTGTGCCATATTCGTCATATGGGAACAAGACAAGAGGTTATGCAGCGAAGATTGTAAAATCCATGTTGACAGAGTGCTTCTATCTATGATAGGATTCTTTTGTTATAGTTTATAGCACCTATGGCTATATGCTACAACCGCACGCATTAGGTTTTCAAAGACAGATGTCTACCGATTGCGGCGAGTCTGAGTATACTTATGAGGAGGTGCAATTATGTACGCAATCATCGAAACAGGTGGAAAACAAATCAAAGTTGAAGAAGGTCAAGCAATCTACGTAGAAAAGCTTGGCGTTGAAGCTGGTGAAACAGTTACTTTCGACAAAGTTCTTTTTGTTGGTGGTGAAAACGTGAAGGTTGGAAGCCCAGTAGTAGCTGGCGCAACTGTAACAGCGAAGGTTGAGAAAGAAGGCCGCGCGAAAAAAATCATCGTTTTCAAATACAAAGCGAAAAAGAACCAACGCAAAAAGCAAGGTCATCGTCAACCATACACGAAGCTTGTGATTGAAAAAATCAACGCATAAGATATGATACAGGTTACGATACATCGCGAAAAAACAAACGCTATTGGTTCATTTACGATGAAGGGACATGCCAATTATGCACCGCATGGACAAGACCTTGTTTGTGCCGGCGCTTCAGCTGTTGTGTTCGGTTCGATTAACGCAGTGGAGGCGCTCACAGGCGCAGTGGCAACCATCGAGCTTGGAAAGGACGGCGGCTTTCTGAAGTATGAGCTCCCAAGTGATTTGGAGAACAATTCATTTGAGAAAGCACAGCTTCTTTTAGAAGGGATGCTCGTTTCTTTACAAACAATCGAAATGGACTATGGCAAATATATTCGCATAAAAGAAATCAAGCAGGAGGTGTAAATCATGTTAAGATTAGATCTTCAGTTTTTCGCATCTAAGAAGGGTGTAGGTAGCACAAAGAACGGTCGTGACTCCATCTCTAAGCGTCTTGGCGCTAAGCGTGCAGACGGTCAGTTGGTAACAGGCGGATCTATCCTTTACCGTCAACGCGGTACTAAGATTTATCCAGGTGTAAACGTTGGCCGCGGCGGCGACGACACTCTATTCGCGAAGGTTGACGGCGTTGTACGCTTCGAGCGTCTTGGCCGTGACCGCAAACAAGTGAGCGTATATCCTGTTGCTCAAGAAGCATAATAAACTCACGGAAAACTCTAACCTGAGTGCAGGTTAGAGTTTTTCTATATTAAAGAGGGGTAAACCGATGGATAAAAAGTGGACGGTTCTAGATGCTTTGCGACATTCGCGTCACGATTGGCTGAATCGATTGCAGCTGGTCAAAGCGCATCTTTCACTTGGTAGTACAGAGCGCGTGCATGAGCTTATCGAAGAATTCGTAGGTGAATCGCAGCAGGAAGCGCGTCTGATGAATTTGAAAACACCTCTGTTTGCCGAGCTTTTGCTTACCTATAGCTGGGAACCTCAACCATGCTCCTTGGAATACGAAATATTAAGTGACATACATACCTTATCCCATTTAGATGAAGAACTAACAGCTTGGACGAGACGATTCCTCTCTGTATTGCATCCTTGCTTAGATCAGCGTAAAGAAAATCACCTTTGCGTAACGGTTGACCAGGAGGAGGAAGATATTCGTTTCTTTTTTGATTTTCGTGGAAAGCTAACCTCTATAGAGAAGATGACACAATGGCTTGCAAAGCAGGAAAGCAGTGTGTTTTCTGTTTCATATTCATTAGACAACGAAGAAGGATCAGTTGCGCTGCAGCTGAAAAAAAAATAAAGAGTGGTGAAATTATGTTCGTCGATCAGGTCAAGATTTATGTAAAAGGCGGCGATGGTGGGAATGGAATGGTGGCATTCCGCCGCGAGAAATATGTACCAGAGGGCGGTCCAGCAGGCGGTGACGGCGGCAAGGGTGCTGACGTTGTATTTATCGTCGATGAAGGATTACGCACGTTGATGGACTTCCGTTATCAAAGGCATTTTAAGGCGCCACGCGGTGAGCACGGTATGAGTAAAGGCCAGCATGGTAAGAATGCTCAGGATATGGTTGTCAAGGTACCGCCGGGAACAGTGGTAATGGATGAGGATACAGGTCAGACGATCGCTGATTTGGTTACGCATGGCCAAAAGGCTGTTGTCGCCAAGGGTGGACGAGGCGGTCGCGGTAATACTCGTTTTGCAACACCGGCAAATCCTGCGCCAGAAATCGCAGAAAACGGTGAGCCGGGGCAAGAGCGCAATTTGACGTTGGAATTAAAGGTGTTGGCTGATGTAGGACTTGTCGGTTTTCCAAGCGTTGGGAAGTCTACTCTGCTATCTGTTGTATCAGCAGCACGTCCAAAAATTGCAGCATATCATTTCACAACGATCGTTCCGAATCTAGGTGTGGTTGAGACTGAGGATAGTCGCAGCTTTGTTATGGCTGATTTGCCGGGATTGATTGAAGGCGCACACGAGGGAGTCGGACTTGGACATCAATTTTTAAGGCATATCGAGCGTACGCGTGTAATTGTACACATCATTGATATGTCTGGAATGGAAGGACGCGATCCATACGAGGACTATGTGACGATCAATAACGAGTTGAAGGAGTACAATCTGCGACTCACTGAACGTCCACAAATTATCGTAGCGAATAAAATGGACATTCCAGAAGCGGAAGAAAACCTGCGTATTTTTAAAGAGCAGGTAGGGGATGATGTGAAAATTTTCCCGATTTCGGCTGTTTCTCGCCAAGGATTGCGTGACTTGTTATTTACAATTGCTGATCTTCTTGAAACAACACCTGAATTCCCGCTTGAAGAAATTGGGCAGGAAGCAACAAATGTGATGTACAAGTTCCAAAAAGAAGAGAAGCCGTTTACGATTACACGCGATAGTGATGGTGCTTGGGTACTGTCTGGTGCGGAGCTGGAAAAGCTGTTTAAGATGACAGACTTCTCCCGTGATGAGTCGATTCGCCGTTTCTCTCGTCAAATGCGCGGTATGGGCATTGATGAAGCGTTGCGCGAGCGCGGAGCAAAAGATGGAGATACCGTGCGAATTATGAAATATGAGTTTGAATTTATTGAGTAGAGCTGCCAAACATAGGCAGCTTTTTTGTGCTATGGGAATTGATACTTTCTTACAGTTCATTTTACACTGTAAGAAAGTATCAATTTCCAGCTAGACGCGAATTAGACGTAGTCGGAAATTTTAGGAATACAGTATAAGGGCAACTACGCCTCTGTCTTCGCCCAAGAGCAGGGCTCGCCAATCGGCGAGTTTTCTTTATTTTGTTTTACAAAACGAATAAACTATTTAATAAGCTGGTGGTATACTCTGTGGAAAATGAAAGAAATTTTCGGGATCATATTTCGCCTTTACTTCTCGAAGTCTTGCAAAGTTTGCACCGTAATATTTTCTTCCAAAATTTATCTCCTCCTCCGCCTCTAGCACGTTTTTGAGGGATGACTGTCTCTTAACCTTAACCTGATAGGCATGTAACAACACCCCTGTTTTCATCTAACGTCAGCGAGTTTTCTTTATTATAATAAAAGAGGGGGGTGCTTCTCATGTACAAAATCCTAATTGTAGAAGATGATGAGAAAATTGCACGTATTTTAGAGGAGCATGTGCAAAAATATGGCTATAGCTCATATGTAGTGCAAAACTTTCAGGAGATTAAGCAGGAGTTTTTGATGTATAGTCCACATCTAGTGCTTCTTGATGTGAATTTGCCATATTTTGATGGCTTTTATTGGTGCCGGCAAATTCGTACAGTGTCAAATGTACCCGTTTTATTTATTTCTGCGCGAACGGGAGATATGGATCAGGTAATAGCAATTGAGTATGGCGGTGATGACTATATTACAAAGCCCTTCCATCTTGATGTTGTAATGGCAAAAATAAAGGGAGCACTGCGGAGAGTATATGGGGAATATGCGGCGAGAAATGAGCAGGATTCCTATGGCGTTAATGGGCTTTTACTTTTTCCTGCCCAGCATATGGTGCAATGGAACGATCGAAAAGTAGAACTAACAAAAAACGAATATAATTTACTGTCATGCCTAGTGAAAAAAGCCAATCAGTACGTCGCAAGAGAAGAGCTGTTAGAAGCGCTTTGGGACGAAAGTGCGTTTGTTGATGATAATACGCTTACGGTTAATGTAAAGCGTGTTCGCAATAAATTGGAGGAACTTGGGATTATCGGTGCAATTGTGACAAAGAGGGGTTATGGATATTCTTTTACAAGTGAGTGGGGGGAAGAGCAGTGAAATATATACGCGACTGGTTTCCTTTTCTCCTTATATACATTCTTAGTCATGTACTGTTTATTCTAGTTGTGCAGCTCGATTTATATGTTCATAGGAAGTCACTTGAGACGTCAACAATTCTATATGGAATCTCGTTATCAGCTTTTCTGCTTTTGCTGCTGCTAGGACAAGTCTATTGGAAACGAAGACGATTTATTAGGCAGCTTGAGCACTATGTTGCAGCGGGAACGGAACTCACGGATTCTTTTGCTATTCAAGAGCCGCCTTATCATGAGCAGAGGCTGCTGCTAGAGGCGTTAACTTCTATGAGACAGCAATATATGGACAGCATGCAGAAAAAGGAAGCAAAGGAGCAGCAACAGGTTATTTTCCTGAATCAATGGATTCATCAAATGAAGACCCCTGTTTCTGTTATTGAGCTGCTTGTGCAAAAGGGGCTTGCCGATAGTGGTGATGCTGAACTCCTCAAGCAAATTCGCGAGGAAAATGAACGAATTTTACAAGGGCTGGATTTGGCGCTGCAGCTGGCTAGGCTAGAAAGATTTGAAAAGGACTATAAAATTGAAAATCTCGATTTACGAGAATTTGTCCGGGCATTTATTAATGAGCATAAGAGACTTTTTATTCAGCATGGTGTATATCCGCGACTACAAGGGGCGGAACAGGAGTCTGTCATTCAAACAGACCGTAAGTGGTTGACAGCGGCATTATGGCAGATTGTCGGGAATGCGCTAAAGTATACGAGTATTAGCGGCAAGCAGCAGAAATACATAGAGCTACGCATTGAAAACAAAGACAATAAGAGTGAATTACATATTATTGATAACGGCATTGGGATTCCAAAACAGGATATTCGGAGGGTGTTTGAGCCTTTTTTTACAGGAGTGAACGGAAGAAAGACAAGAGAAGCAACAGGGATGGGCTTGTATATCGCTAAGCATGCCTGTGATAGGCTGGGCCATCGCCTTACTATTAGGTCCGAGGTTGGTGTAGGAACAACGGTAAGCTTTGCATTTACTAAGGATGAGGCTTACTATAATATGCTATCCCAGGTGACAAAAATGTAAGATAACTCGCGAATTTGTAAGGAGAATCACTCGTTTCACTTTCTATATTCCCTTATAGTAAGGGTAGAGAAAGGGGTATGAAATATGAGTGTATTAGAAACAAAGGGACTTACAAAGGTATATAGCACAAAGGGAGCAGTAGTAACAACTGCTTTAAAAGGAATTGACTTAAAGATTGAGAAGGGAGAGTTTGTCGGGATTATGGGACCGTCAGGAAGTGGGAAAACAACGCTTCTTAATCTGCTTGCCACAATCGATAAGCCAACCTCTGGAAAAATCCTTATCAATACCCAGGATGTGAGTGAACTAAGAAAGGATAAGCTTGCAGCTTTTCGCCGAAAGCATCTTGGCTTTATTTTTCAAGATTTTAATTTGCTTGATACCTTAACCATTCAGGAGAATATGATTTTACCGCTTGTGATGGATCGTCGTTCTGTTACAGAAATTGAAAAACGAGTAGGGGAAATTGCCAACTTTCTTGGCATTACAGGCGTTTTACACAAAAAGGTGTATGAGGTATCGGGCGGACAGCAGCAACGGGCAGCAGCCGGTCGCGCGATGATTCATGAGCCTTCCTTGCTGCTTGCTGATGAACCGACCGGAAACTTAGACTCTAAGTCAGCAAAATCTCTTATGACAGCACTTGGGCAGCTGCATGAGCAAAAGCAAGCGACCATTGTGATGGTAACGCATGATCCGGTTGCTGCTAGCCATTGTGAGCGGATTTTATTTATCCGCGATGGAGAAATTTTTTCTGAAATCTGTAAGGGACAGAATCAGCATTCATTTTTTCAGGAAATTTTAGATGTATTGGCAATGATAGGAGGGGATTATCATGAACCTTCGTCATCTCGCCTTTAAAAATATAAAAGGGAATTGGCGCAGCTATAAAGCCTTTTTATATAGCAGTTGCTTTTCCATTATTATTTTCTTTATGTACGCATCGTTTATTTACCATCCTGATGTGGCAAACGGCGTGATTAATCCGCGTGTACAAAAGGGGCTTGGCGCTTGTAACTGTTTAATTGTTGTCTTTTCTGCGCTCTTTATTTTATACTCCAATACAACATTTCTGCGTTCACGGAAGAAAGAACTGGGACTGTTAACGCTCATCGGCACTACAAGAAGGCAAATTGCCCGCATGGTTATACTAGAGCAAATGATGATAGGGCTTTTATCGATTGTCATAGGTGTAGGTATAGGGATGGTGTTTTCAAAGTTATTTTTTATGATGATGAGTACACTGCTTGAGGTCAAAAACCCTATCCCATTTGTTTGGAATGGAAAAGCGATTCTATTAACTTCTGTAACGTATTTTCTATTATTCTTTGTACTATCGTCATTGGGAGTGGGGGCTATTCGAAGGCTAGAAGTAGTAGAGCTATTGAAGGATGCTCGGAAAGAGCGGACTGAACCGTTTTACTCCAGATGGCTGCTTGTATTAGGGATAGTATGTATTACAGTTGGTTATGTTTTATCCATTCGTGTAACGCTAGTAAATTTCGGGAAATTTTTCTATCCAGTCATTGGTCTTGTGACGATTGGCACATACTTTCTCTTTACGCAAGGAAGCGTAGCATGTTTAAAGGCACTTCAACGTAAAAAGAGCTTATTTTACCAATATCCAAATTTGTTTGTCATTAGCAATCTTGTATATAAAATGAAAGACAATGCAAGGTTTTTGTTTACGATCTCAATTTTAACCGCGCTTGTTGTCTCGGCGACAGGAGCGATGCTGACGTATTATGCGGATTTGAAGCATAAGGTAACAGAAGGTCGGCCATATGCATTTTCGTATACAGAGAAGGGAATTGGTTTGCATACCGTTTTGCAGCCTGAGCGATTGCAGGAAACGCTGCAAAAGTACGGATTTTCCGATGCGAGGGAAATGAGTATTGAACAGCTTCCCGCAAAGTTCTCTTCTATAAAAGGGAAAGAAATGGATATTATGATTGTGTCAGAAGCATTGTATAATACTGAGGCGAAGCGGCTTGGCAAACGGGAGTGGCATAGCCAGCCGGGAAGCGGTGTGCTCCTGTACCCGGATGCGTACGGTGAATTCCGTTTTTATGAAGGCTCCCAGTTTGTTTTTACGCTCATGGGAGCAAAGCACGAGATGAAGCTAAATATACAGGAGGCAGATTCTATTTTTGCATCCGAGCTGTGCTTTTTGGTGAATGATGAGGACTATAAAAAATTTGCTATGTCTGTACCAGAAGGTGAGCGATATGTCTATTACGCCTATGAGATTAAGAATTGGGAAAAAACAGAGGAACTTGCGCGAGAGTTACAGCAGCAGGTGACGGGAACAGGAGGAGAGTCTCGCAGCTTTGAGGGAAGAACCGGACCTGTTCAGATATTTGACACGAGGATATTGCCGTTTCTAGAGGTTAAGCAATCTGGTGCGCTGACGCTGTTTATCGGCGGCTTCATTAGTGTTTTATTTTTCCTTTCGTCATGCAGTATGACATATTTCAAATGGTTCACAGATATTGAACAGGATCGTTCCCAGTTTCATTCGTTGCTGCGCATCGGGATGACGGGGAAGGAAATCAATCGGGTTGCTATCTGGCAAATGGGAATCGTATTTTTTATTCCAATTCTTACGGGTGTGCTGCATAGTGTGTTTGCTCTGTATTCATTAAGCCATATGCTGGATATTAATTTATTACAAACAAGCCTTGTTGTGATTGGGATATACTGCACGGCAGCATTTCTATATTTTTTACTGGCACAGCGAGAATATATGAAGCATATTTAGCCTTAGAGCTTTTTTCCTTAGATGAATGTTAGAAAAATATATAGAAGGAAAAGTGTATCCATGGTATAACTAAGAGCATAATGAGTGAAAAAGGAGCGAACACCATTGGGTTATCGAATTGGATATTTAGGACCGGAGGCAACGTTTACCAACATGGCTGTAACGCGTTTCTTTCCGGGAGAAGTAAGCATTCCCTATGTCACAATCCCTGATTGCATTGATGCGGTTGCAGCTGGAGAAATTGATTATGCGGTTGTACCACTTGAGAATGCGATTGAGGGCTCAGTCAATATTACCATTGACTATCTCGTGCATGAGCAGCCGGTCCCGATTGTGGGAGAGATTACAGTGCCGATTCAGCAGCACCTTCTCGTTCATCCAAGCCATGCCGATGCATGGCGAGAGGCGAAGATGGTATACTCTCATCCACACGCGATTGCGCAATGTCACAAATTTTTAAGTCAGCATTTAAAGGGAACGCCAGTTGAGGATGTAACATCGACAAGCGCAGCAGCACGGCTTGTGGCGCAGCATCCAGAGGAGAATATTGCAGCGATTGCGAATGAGGCAGCAGCTGAGAAATATGGTCTGGCAATTGTACAGCGCAGCATTCATACGCATCAAAATAACCATACAAAATTTATCGTTTTGCATCAAACGCCAGAAAGAAAATTCCAAAAAAACGAGGATTATTGCGGGGAAAAGGCAACGCTGATGGTAACGTTGCCGTCTGATTATGCCGGTGCGTTGTATCAGGTGCTTGCCGCATTTGCATGGCGTAAAATTAACCTTTCCAAGATTGAGTCTCGTCCGATGAAAACCGGGCTTGGAAACTATTTCTTTTTAATTGATGTTGAAGGGGAGCACGATAGCATCCTTTTATCAGGAGCGAAAGCGGAGCTGGAAGCACTTGGTTGTTCGGTGAGCTTTCTTGGAAGCTATCCGTGTTATTCCTTTAAACAAAACGAAAGCGCTAAGTCATAAGACTTTGCGCTTTTTATGCTTTCTTAAAGTATAATTTTCCCGTGCTCAGTTTTTCTTAATCTTCTACGAGAAATCCTGCTGCGTCAAGAGCCCGGCATGCGTCATCTAGTTTACGGATGGAATCGGCTTCGATCGTGTGAAGATGAATGCCGCCGGTTAATTGTGATAGATAGGCTGCGTTTGTTTCTTTTATTTTTTTTAAATACTCCGCTGCCTCGTTGCGCGTGCTAACAAAGATAGGTGCTGTTAAGTCTCCATAAACCGGATGTTCAACCTTTACATCCCGAATTGTAACGCCGTGGTCGACAAGAATGGTCAGCTCTTGCTCAACCTGCTCAGGTCGGTGCATGCAGGCGATGACTCGCTCGAAGCGCTGCTTTGGAGCGAGGGGCCTTACATACAGATATCCTTGTGCTGTTGCGATAATCGGTTCGTTCCGTGCCTTAAGGAGAGAAATATCCTGTACAATCACCTGTCGGCTAACATTTGTTTTCTTTGATAATTCTCCGCCGGATAACGGTTTTTCCGTTTCCATCAACCAGTGTAAAATAAGCTGTCTTCGTTCCTCACCCAATATTTTTTTTTGTTCGTTTTCACTCATGTCAAGCTGACTCCTTTAAAAAATTGCTGAAGCATTGTTCTGAGTACCTCTAGCGTTTTATAAATATGTTCTTCTGTTGTATGGACGCCAAAAGAAAAGCGGACATATTGCTTTGCTTCTTCTACTTCCTTGCCAATAGCGAGCATCGTCTTGGAAGGTTCTTGCTTTCCGATTTGGCAGGCACTTCCTACGGAAACAGCGATACCGTGACGATTACATTCGAGCATTGTATACTGCCCTTCTATTCCTTTGATAGTAATGCCTACGATATTGGGCAAACAAGACGTTGGATGACCCTCCACCGAAATTGAGTAGCCCATAGAGTGTAATCCATCCACAAACAAACGGCGCAGCTGCTGTAAGCGAGCCGCTTCCTCCTCCATTTTTTCTGTCATATGGCGAGCTGCTGTAATGAAGGAGGCTATACCGGGTACATTAACAGTACCGGGACGAAATCCACTTTCATGAGATGTGCCTTCAAATGCAGGCTGCCAACGGATCTGAGGATTTATATAGCAAGCACCGACTCCTTTTGGTCCGTACAGTTTATGCGCAGAAACAGACAAGCTGTCGATATGCATACTCTGAACATCAATCGGGGTTTTTCCAAATGTTTGTACACAATCGGTATGAAACACTACATTATACTTTTTCAATATCAATCCGATTTTTTCAATATTTTGAATTGTTCCGATTTCTGAGTTCGCGTGCTGAATGCTTGCCAATACAGTTTGCTCTGTTATGGAATTTTCTAATATCTGTGGATCAATCATCCCGTATTGGTCAACAGGTAAATACGTAACATGATATCCTTGCTTTTCTAATTCTCGAAAATAGTTTCGAATGGAAGCGTGCTCTATCTCGGTTGTAATAATATGACTTCCCGGTCCGTGCACAGCCAACAAAGATTGAAGGGCTAAATAGTTCGATTCTGAGCCGCCGCTTGTAAAATATACACCCTGCTCTTTACCGCCAATCATACTTGCGAAGTCTTTCCGGCAGGCTTGCAGCAAGGCTGCTGCAGATGTTCCTGTATCATGCAAGCTTTGTTCATTGCCAAAGTATTGCTGGGAGGCCTGTATGAAAGTCTGCAAGGCTTCCTCGCTCATTGGGGTTGTTGCTGCGTAGTCCATGTATATCATAATTGTAGCCCCTCTCTATGGAAGAATACTTGCTTTCTTTTACCTTTTCATAAAAAGGTCTTGTCATTAGTTTAAATATATGTAAATATAGGTGTCAAGACAGTAAAAAAAGTGGAAACAGGAGGCGTACAAAATGGACGTCTTAATTGTTGGAAGCGGGTTGGCTGCGTTGCAGACAGCGAATAGGCTTAGTCGCTCAAAGAATGTGATGCTTATCACAAAAAAAACGAAATATCATAACAATTCAAATATGGCACAAGGCGGGGTTGCTGCGGTTTTTGCACCAGAAGATCACTGGACATCGCATTACAAAGATACACTCCTTGCCGGTTGCCACTATAACAATAAAGCTGCAGTACAGTATTTGGTTCAGGAAGGATCGCAGGAAATCCATCGTTTAATTCAAGATGGTATGGTATTTGATGGAGATGGGAGCGGTCCAAGTCTTGGGCAAGAAGGGGCGCACAGTATGAGGAGAATTCTTCATGCGGGCGGAGATGCTACCGGGGCAAAGATTATGCAGCATACATTGCAGCATCTTTCTGATCGAGTACAGGTCATTGAAAATGAAATGGTGCTAGATTTAATTGTTGAAGACGGCAGATGCCTCGGGGTAATAACGAGAGACGAAGAGGGTAGCGTGAAACATTACTATGCTTCTCATACTGTACTTGCAACAGGCGGAAGCGGCTCACTTTATTCATTCAGCTCTAACAACGGTACGATAACAGGAGACGGACTAGCGATGGCATACCGAGCTGGTGCGGAACTGGTCGATTTAGAATTCGTGCAGTTTCATCCGACAATGCTGTATGTAGATGGAGAGTGCCGTGGTCTTATATCGGAGGCGGTGCGCGGAGAAGGAGCACTCCTTTATAATTCCCGGGGTGAGCGTTTCATGGAAGATATCCATGAGCAAAAGGAGCTTGCGCCAAGAGATGTTGTAGCACGCGCGATTCATGAGCAAATCTTAAGGGGCGAAAAGGTGTATTTGGACATCACAATGATTGATTGTTTTGCCTCACGCTTTCCGACCATTGCCTCTTTGTGTGAAAGCAACGGAATTTCTTTAGAGGAAGGTCGTATTCCTGTCGTGCCGGGCGCTCATTTTCATATGGGGGGCATTCGTACAAATTTGGACGGTGAAACAACAGTGCCAGGATTATATGCTGTCGGAGAAGCTGCATGTAATGGAGTACATGGCGCAAACCGTCTTGCAAGTAACTCCTTGTTAGAATGCCTTGTGTTCGGTAAACGGCTTGGAGAGTATTTGCTCACAAAGCCGACTACAAGGATACAGCCAAGAACGCAAAATCATCAAGCTGCTTTCCCAGATATTATGCTTCCATCTAAGGGAGATTTGCAGGAAATGATGATGAAGCATGCTGGTATCGTCCGAACGGAGCAATCTCTGCAGGAAGTCAAGCAGTGGATTGAGTGCTATTTGTCTGCAGCAGCCGGTGAAGCGCTTCCGTACGAGGTGTTAACAAACGAGCAAGTAATAGTGTATAACATGATGACAGCCGCATGGCTTATAGTGACAGCTGCGTTAGAACGAAGAGAAAGTATAGGCGGACATTATCGAAGCGATTTTCCAAATAGAAGTGAGGCACCAAAGCCGATTGTATTGTCAAAAGAGACCATGCTGTCGTTTGCATGATAAGGGGGATAACATGAATTCGTTAAAATTGAAACACGCATTGCAGCAATTTTTTATGGAGGATATCGGAGAGCGTGATGTAACGTCACAGCTTATTTTTCCAGGAAACATGCAGGCGAAGGGAACTTTTCTTGCGAAGGAGAGCGGTGTATTTGCCGGTACAGACGTGATTACGGCTGGCTTCCATCTGCTTGACACCGATATTAAAATTGAACTTTACAAACAAGATGGCGATCGCGTGGAGAAGGGGGACATCCTTGGGGCAGTGTACGGACCAATTGTACAGCTGTTAACAGGTGAACGGGTTATTTTAAATATCATCCAACGCATGAGCGGTATCGCCACGTTGACGAGAGAAGCAGTAGAACGGCTTGATAGCGAGCATACGCGCATTTGCGATACAAGAAAAACAATGCCAGGTTTGCGTATGTTTGATAAATATGCTGTAACGTGCGGCGGCGGCTATAATCACCGTTTTGGTTTGTATGACGGTGTGATGATTAAAGACAATCATATCGCGTTTGCCGGTTCCATTACAAAGGCGGTGGCGGCTGTGAAACAGCAGCTTGGCCACATGGTGAAGGTTGAAGTAGAGACGGAAACAAAAGAACAGGTGCTTGAGGCAATCGAAGCAGGCGCAGATATTATCATGTTTGATAATCGTACACCAGAAGAGGTAAAGGAGTTTGCGGCTCTTGTGCCAAGCAGCATTACAACGGAGGCATCTGGCGGCCTCACCTTAGCGAATTTGCATGAGTACGGTAAAACCGGGGTTGATTATATTTCACTTGGAATGCTAACGCATTCGGCAAAGGCGCTTGATATTAGCTTTAATATTGAAGAATAGCATAAAGAATGTTGGGGGGAAAAAGCATGAGCATTTTAGAAATGGTAGAACAACATGGTCAAGTAGCACTTCCAGAACGATATGCGAACATGTCTGTAGAAGAAATGGAGAAACGCGTTCGTGAAATTAAAGAAAAGTTTGGCGAGGAATTATTCCTTCCCGGACACCATTATCAAAAGGATGAAGTTGTAAAATTCTCTGATTCAACAGGAGATTCTTTACAGCTTGCACAGGTAGCAGCAAAAAATACGAAAGCAAAATATATTGTATTTTGCGGTGTGCACTTTATGGCGGAAACAGCAGACATTTTGACGACTGATGAACAGGTTGTTATTTTACCGGATATGCGTGCTGGCTGTTCCATGGCAGATATGGCGGACATTGAGCAGACGGAACGTGCGTGGCCGAAGCTGCACGAGTTATTTGGGGATACAATTTTACCGCTCACTTACGTAAACTCTACAGCTGCAATTAAGGCATTTTGCGGCCGAAATGGCGGGGCAACTGTTACATCATCAAATGCAAAGCAAATGGTAGCATGGGCATTTACCCAAAAAGAACGCATTCTGTTTTTACCGGATCAGCATTTAGGCAGAAATACAGCGTATGACCTAGGTGTGCCTCTTGAGCACATGGCAGTTTGGGATCCGCAAACAGATCAGCTTGAGTATGAAGGCAATTTAGAAGATATTAAGGTCATTCTATGGAAAGGACATTGCTCCGTTCACCAAAACTTCACAGTGAAAAATGTAGAAAATATAAGAAAGAACTACCCGAATATGAATGTAATCGTACATCCAGAGTGCTGCCGTGAAGTTGTTGCAGTTTCCGATTACGCGGGATCTACAAAATATATCATTGATACGATTGAACAAGCACCGGCAGGAAGTGAATGGGCAATTGGAACGGAAATGAATCTCGTGCAACGCATTATTGCACAGCATCCAGATAAGCACATTGTATCGGTAAATCCGTATATGTGTCCGTGCTTAACGATGAATCGCATTGATTTACCGCATCTGCTCTGGACATTAGAGTCATTGGAGCAGGGCGAAGTAGTGAACGTGATTGAAGTAGATAAGGAAGTTGCAAAGGACGCATTGCTTGCATTAAATCGCATGCTCGCTTTGGCATAATAGAATGAGGCTAGGAAGAAGCAAGGAGATCTCTCTTTGTTTCTTTTTTATACTTGCACTTGAAGAAAGTATAAAATTCCAGCGAGAAGCGTCTTCGACGTAGCCGGAGATTTTAGGAATACAGTATAAGTAGGGCTACGCCTCTGTCTTCGCCCAAAGGCAGAGCTCGCCAATCGGCGAGTTTCTTTAAAATAAATCTTTTTGGGCATTGTGTATTGATAGGTAAGAGCCTCTATAAGCTTCTATGTTTTACACAGGGTTGCCCATAAATTTTGTACATAAAGTCCTTTTCTAGCGCATAGATTGTGATGAAGTCACATGGCACTCAAACTTACATTACTAATTATAGAGATGTTATACAGGAGGGGGAAAAGGTGAAAATTCATATTGTACAAAAAGGGGACACTTTGTATAAAATTGCAAATAAGTATGGAGTGGAGCTTAACGCATTAAAAAGCGCGAATGCACAGCTGAGTAACCCCGAGTTAATTATGCCGGGCATGAAGATAAAGATACCATCCGCCAGCACGGCAGCTAAGAAAAATCCCGGAGCAGGGGCCGTGTCGCCGAAAGAGTATGTCAAAGAGGTACAAATGAAGCAGCCTGCTTCAGAAATTAAGACGCTCTCGATCGAAGAGGAAGAAGAGGCTCTACCAGGAGCTGCTCCAGCTACCCAGCAGCCTGCGATGCAGCAGGAAATGGTGCAGCAGCAAAAGGAATATCCGTTGCCCATAATGAAGCAAAAGGAAATGCCAATTCCAAAAGAGACGCCGATTCAGAAGGAAACACCAGTTCAAAAAGAGACGCCGATTCAGAAGGAAACACCAATTCCAAAAGAGACGCCGATTCAGAAGGAAACACCGATTCCAAAAGAGACGCCGATTCAGAAGGAAACACCGATTCAAAAAGAGATACCGATTCAGAAGGAAACACCGATTCAAAAAGAGATACCGATTCAAAAAGAGATACCGATTCAGAAGGAAACACCGATTCAAAAAGAGATACCGATTCAAAAAGAGATACCGATTCAAAAAGAGATACCGATTCAAAAAGAGATACCGATTCAAAAAGAGATACCGATCCAAAAAGAAGTGCCGATTCAAAAGGAAGCGCCGATTCAAAAGCAAATATCAATTCAAAAAGAGGCACCAATTCAAAAGGAAAAGCCAATTCAAAAAGAGGCGCCAATTACAAAAACAGCCGCTCCGCAAAAAGAAACAACAAAATTTTCAATCAACATTTTACCGCAGCCGCCGCAGCCGCCAACAAAGAATTTTCATGTCGCTAATGAATTCAAGGTCGGAGGAGCAGAGAAAAAGGCGGAAAAGCCAATCATTGTTCCTGGGGCAGGCAAATCTAATACAGAAGCTGTTTCGCCGATAGCAAACAAAGGAAATGAGGGCCTCCAATTCACTGCTCCTAATGCTGAAAAAGCAAATGTAAATATGGCTGTATCCCCAGCTGCAGGAAAAACGAACGTGAATCCTGCTGCCGACAAAGCAAAAGCTAATCCAATACCTACAGTACCGCTGCCAAGCTTTACAGCACCGGTAGCACAGAAGGAGAATGTGAATGTGCCCGTCCCTCCTGTTGCTAATAAAGGAAAAACGGCAACACCTTCTCAAGCGATAAGTATACCGGGCCTCAGTCCCGTGCAGGCAGAAATGCCAAATCCGATTCTTCCTGTTGCGGATAAAGGAAAAACGGCAGCACCTTCTCAAACTATAAGTATTCCAGGCCTCAGTCCCGTGCAGGCAGAAATACCAAATCCGATTTTTCCTGTTGCGGATAAAGGACAAACGGCAGCACCTTCTCAAACTATAAGTATTCCAGGCCTCAGTCCTGTGCAGGCAGAAATGCCAAATCCGATTCTTCCTGCTGCGGATAAAGGTGCTGGAGCCTTCCCAACGCTGCCATTAACGGGCTTTATGCCTCAAATGACAGGTATGCCGGGCATGGGTGCAATGCCTGCACCAAATCCAGGAATGGTGTCGCCATTAGGAGCCATGCCAAACGCGTCAAATCCAGGAATGGCGTCACCATTAGGAGACATGCCGCATTTATCGAATCCGGGGATGGTATCTCCTTCAGCGAGTATGCCATACGGGAATGCAGCACCAGATCATATGGCAGCGATGCCGAGTCAGCCTTATATGCCGTCATACGATCCGTACGCT
The DNA here is from genome assembly GCF_038440375.1 of Bacillus sp. OTU530. Classification (NCBI taxonomy): domain Bacteria; kingdom Bacillati; phylum Bacillota; class Bacilli; order Caryophanales; family Bacillaceae; genus Bacillus; species Bacillus sp. OTU530. The sequence continues at coordinate 4,547 of NZ_JASATP010000006.1, read as the reverse complement.
GCTCCAGTTGTTTCACCAGCGTACGAAATGAATCCGTATGGGGCGATGCCAATGCCAACTTATGTCCAGCCGCCGCAATATATACCATATCCGCCATATCCACAATACGTACCAGCATATCAGCCGCAGCCTCCATATTATGGAGGAATGCCATATCAGTCGCCATATCCGCCTATGAATCCTGGATATGTGCAAGGAGCTTATACGCAGCCTGAATCATCTGCTTTCATGCAGCCCTATCACCATGCTCCTTATGAGTCGTCTTCTTTACAAATGCCGTCATATGATTCAAATGCAGCCGCAATGAGTCCTGCTTACGATCCGAATATGCCGCCAGCTCTGAGTCCTTATGCTCCGCAAGAGGATTGCGGCTGCAGTGATCCGCAGCCATCCTATCCATATGCACCGCAGCCTGGAGGACCGTATGGAGCTCCGTATTATCCGTCTTATCCGCAAGTGCCGTATTATCAGCCAACGCCGTATACACCGTATGCGCCGCAGCCGGGTATGCCTTATTATCGTCCTGAACAAACATCTATGTTTGGTACACCGGACATTGATGATGAAGATGAAACGGAATAAGCACCAACTGGAAAAAGGCGATGCATTAACAGATCGCCTTTTTTTCTTCTTGACGGGGCATGGGATAAACGTACGGTATATTGTACAGTTGCGGCCGACGGTGTTTTTGATTCGATGTGAGGTGGAATCTTATATATTGAAAGGGTACAGCACGTATGAACAAGCAAGGAAGCAAATGATATTTCTGCAGCATCTGCAGCAAACTGGTTTCCGGCTTACCTCTTATATACGGTCATTTCCGTCCGGACTACAGTATGGCTGTTTTTACGGTAAGTATTGGCTGTTATTTCAATATATCCAGCATATAGGGGTGTTTCGTTTTGATGAGGAACAGAACAGACGGCAAGCCGCTGCAGCGCTTGATGAATATCATTGCTACGCTGCTAAACTGCCGAACCAATTGTTGTCGCAAGTGCCGTTTCTTGAATGGAATGCAAAATGGCAGATGCGCACACTTAAGTTTCAGCGCTATACGTCATTGATTTCAGCTTGTATTGGCAGTGAGATAACAAGTGAGTTGCTCCGCTGGGCAGAGTTCTCTTTAGCTGGGTTAAATTCTTTTGACTGGTCTTCGCAGCCATATGGGTTTATTCATGGTGATGTTATTGAGCATAACTTTGTTAGAGGAGAGCATACGTATCTCATCGATTTTGACTGTGTCAGCTTTGGGCCTATTTTGTATGATTATGTGAAATATTGCTATGGCATTCTTCCTTTTCTGAATTGGTCATTTGCGGCATTGACCCGATATAAGGAACTTTACCCCTTTCTTTTTAATAGAGCCTTTCTATTAGCTCTTATATTTCCAGGCGATATTATGAGGGAATGGGATTATTTTTTAGAGCTTCCGTCCTTCTTACAGGAGAAATTCCGCCGACAGCTTATTTTATTTACGAAAAATAACTATGAATTACGCTTCGCATTTGTTGAGAAATTATATAATGTGATAACATAACTACAGGTAACCAGTCTAAGAAAAGGGGTAACAGGAAATGGAAAATCAAATTGCGAAGCTAGTGGAATGGCTCCAACAAAAGGTAAAGGAAGCAAATGCAAACGGTGCGATTGTCGGTATTAGCGGAGGAATCGATTCAGCTGTTGTAACGCACTTAATTAAACGTGCGTTCCCAGACCAATCCCTCGGCTTAATTATGCCTTGCAAAAGCAATCCAAAGGATCAGGAAGATGCGTTACGCGTTGTAGAAAGCTCTGGGATTGATCATTATGTAATCAACTTGACAGAAACACATCAAGCATTGTTTGGTGAAGTTGAAAAGCAGCTTCAGGCAACAGGTGAATGGAATGAGGAGAAAGCTCGTCTTGGAGACGGCAATACGAGAGCACGCTTGCGTATGACTACTTTATATGCGGTTGCGAATAATTTCAACTATCTAGTTGTTGGAACGGACAATGCGGCAGAATGGCATACAGGCTATTTCACAAAATACGGCGATGGCGGTGTTGATCTTGTGCCGCTTGTACACTTTACCAAGGGAGAGGTGGGCGAAATGGCTCGCCTGCTCGGAGTACCGGATGAAGTGATACATAAAGCACCGACAGCTGGTCTTTGGGAAGGGCAAACCGATGAAAATGAAATGGGTACTACGTATAATATGATTGACAAGTACCTAAAGGGCGAAGAAGTCCCTGAGCAAGATCGTGCAGTTATTGAAAGACTGCATGCACGTTCCGAGCATAAACGTCATTTAGCAGCAGCTCCTCCAAAGTTCTAAGTTAAATAATTACAGTTTAAAAACCCCCTCTGCTTGTCATGATAAGAACGAGCATCGTATTGATGTTCACTTAGCAGAGGGGGTCTTTGTATTGAACAACAAATGGAAGCTGCTGACAACATCGTTGTTCGTCGTTGGTGCTTTAACTGCTTGTAATACTGATAAAGACACAGCTATGGAAAATCGTAATGCACATAAAATGTCGACACGTGAATACCGTAATGTAACATATCGCAATGAAGCAAACCGCAATGTGTACGGTAATGATGTAATACCAGGAGCTAATCCTTGGGATGCTAGCCGAGTAGGTTATTATAACAAGGCGACTGGTACCCCAGATGGTACGGCTGATGGGACAGCAATGCGCAGACATGTAAGAAACCAGCTTACAGGTATTGGCGATAACGATATTACAAATCACCTCAGAAAAACGGGAACGAACGAGTCGAATCGTAATAGGGAACAGACAGGTATAACTGGTACAGGCACATATCCTGGTGCTGGCATGACAAATGTTGGGACAACGCGCTCAGGTGCTGGGGCAACAGGCACGGGAGTCGGCATGACCGGTACAGGTGCTGGAGTAGGTAGAACTAACGGTTCTGGTGTTACTAACATTGACATGACACGTTCCGGTCAGATTGATGGTGGGACAGGAACACGTGATTACAATATGAACCGCGTCACAAATCGCTATAGCAATCCAGATATGACGGAATATAACCGAGCGTATGATGCAAATCGTGTCACAAATCGCGGAACGAAAACAGATGATTACGGGAATGTAAAATATTCTAAAGTGAATCAAAAAATGAAACAGCTTGGGGATAAAGGCCCTAACTACAACTACTACGGTTCCCGTAACTATCACGGACATCTAACAAATGATGGGTACCCAACACGCAATATGACGATCAGTGATTACAATGTTGATGGAGGAGGCGCTGCGGCGGAAAAGATTCAAAATCGCGTGAAGGGTTTGCGTGATGTAGATCGCGTTGCAGCTGTCACATATGGAGATGATATTCTGGTTGCGATTAAACCGCGTAATGGCGCAGCAACAGGAACAATAGAAAACGATGTGCGGCGCGTTGCTGAACCCTATGCAAAGGGACGCACCATTCATGTGACAGTAACAAAAACGATGTATGATCGCGTGCGTAATATGAGCAATAAAATGAAAAATGGTGCCATGACAAACGAAATGAATCGTGATATGACGAATTTATTTCGTTCAATTCGTACGGATTATCATCGCGTAGTGGATTAATGAGGGCAAAGAGGGAATGGCAAAGCTACCATTTCCTCTTTGTTCCACCGTAAGAAAGTATAAATTTCCAGCCAGAGGTGGATTCGACGTAGCAAGAGCCTCGGTGCAACTATGCCTCTGTCTTCACCAAAACGGTGTGTTTCGTACGAGTTTGTTTACATTTTCTTATGTGTAGAGAAAATAACTATAGAGGGGGATAAAATAACCCATTCCGGCAAAAATACATATGTATTTGCGCTATTTCCCGATTCTCTTCAAAGAGGTGATTCGTATGGATGTCATAATGAAGGCTATATTTACAATAGTGATCGCCTGTTTCATTATGTTAAATGAGGGAAATGTATGGGCTGCGCCAATGGAGCCGATAATCCCAAAGCGACCGGATGCTTCTCATGAAGAGCCGCGCATAACCGTTATTTTGCAGCGTACATATTTAGATGGAGAAGTGAGTGAAGAGGTGCTTACAGAGAAAACGCAGCAGATAGAACAAGTGCTGCGTAAATACAAGGATTGGCAAATTATTGATCGTGATGATGTAGAGATTGTTTTACAAAAGCGGATCAATGATATATCTCCCTTATTAAAAACAAGCGGTTATTTCGGTGTTTCAAAGGAAGGGATTTTGCAAATTTTTAAGGGTATGCCAAATAGTGAACATGTTATTCAATCCTTTTTTCAAATTGATACGAAGAAGCTGAAGACGGATCGCCGCCAGCAGCTTGAGAAGGGAATTCGTATTCAGTCAAAGGAGCGTTTCGCAGAAGTACTAGAGGAAATGAAAAGCTACTCCAATTTGCAAGACTAGCTGACCGCTAGTCTCTTTCTTATACCTTAGGAAAGTACAAATTTTTAGCAGAGAGCCCGTCCGACGTAGCGAGAAATTTTAGGAATAAAGTATAAGGGCAACTACGCCTCTGTCTTCGCCCGGGGGGCAGGGCTCGCCAATCGGCGAGTTTTCTTTA